>CAZKHU010000025.1:0-34252 GCA_964552725.1 uncultured Syntrophus sp. | reverse complement strand
GGGTAAGATTGCCTCCCTCGTACTTGACGCCGGGACGGATTGCCGCATCGGCGCATCCACCCGCCGCAAAGAATACCGCGGCGATCAAGGCGACCAGGGAAACAACCCTCACTATGTATTTTTTTGCTTCCATCTTTCTGCGTTTATTATCCGGTAACGTTCAGGAAGGCCGCCTTTACGACGGCATTGTTCGCTTCTGCAAAAACCGGTAAAACCGCCGCGCCCGAAGACGCGCCGGCCTGCCGATTCAGACCTAAACAGCAAGGGGAGGAGGAGTTGCCGGTGAAAGGCATATGGACTTATAAAGAAAGGGCGACCCTGCGGGACGCCTCCCGGATTCGTAAACCGCCCCGGGGGTAAAACCTGCAAGGAGGAGCGCCGGCGGCGTCTCATGAGAAGTCTTGCCGCTCGCTCTGCTCCCGTCGGCCTTCAGCGTCGTCTGAACTCCGGCGGCCGCCGATAGAGAAATGAGTGCATTTTCAATGCTTTTTTCAAAGCGGGCCGGGTCGCCGGCACTGCTGGCCACCCCCCGGACGCTGAGAACCGCGTCGGCGAGATCCACCCGCTCATCGAGGTTGACATCCCCCCGCAACATCGGGAATCCCGTCGCCAGAAGCGCCAAGGCAATTGTCAGGTGCAATATGTTTTTTAATATCCGCATCTTGCCGTGCCTTTTTGTGTTTTTTGGTTCGCCACCCGCTGAAACCGCCTTCTATAAAAAAACGGTGGTGGAGTATAATCCACCAGAAACAGAATAGTCAATGTCTTTTTTTAGGTTCATCGCAGCCTTCTTCCCTGCTCCAAGGCCATACGGACGAAGGGGTCGGCGGCATCTTTGGCAATGACTACATCAATCTTCTGCTCATCCATCTTTTCAAAAAACTGCCGTTTTATCTTTAACTTATCAGAATATGTCAACTTTGGGGAAATAATCAGCAAATCTATATCGCCACCCTTTCGGCTATCGTCGGCGCGTGATCCGAAAAGATAAACCGCCGCCTCGGGATCGAGGGCATGAACCGTTTCTTCAATTGTCCGAATTTCAAACTCCTGCAATCGCATGATGATTACCGACTTGTTGGAGGCAGCCGCTGATTTCCTATTTGCTGGCCGCATTCTCGATAGCCTGTCCGCCGCTCTTCACGTCCTGGCCGATACCGCGCAGGGTATTGCAACCTGACACAGTCAACGCAAGCAACAACGTAAAAACAAATATCTTTCTCATCATTTCACTCTCCATTATTTTAATGTAGGCAGCCGCTGATTAATTTAGTCGTGGCTGTCCCCAATTTTATCCGGTCACAGCATATTCGAAAGAACGGGGGTTCTCCACTCTTTTGGACGCCTGCAGGACTTCCATACCGACGATGTTTCCATCTTTGTCATAATCAATTATAATGCCGGGCTTATCTTCATCACTTTCTTCGATGCGCTTATTGCTGAACAAAATGCGCAGCACATCTACTTCAGAATCGTAAAATGCTTTCATAAAGCCCCCCAATATTTACTGATCTTGCTGGTTTTATATGCCGTTATAACCATTACTGGTTCAATGGAATCATCAACAATTATCCGCAGCAAGAATGCACCCTTTTCACCAAATTCTATAATAGACTGATATACCTTCAGATTATCCCTTTCAACGACAATCTGCTGCGGTTTGTCCATTACGGATTCGAGATGCAACCGGGATATGGAGCGTCTTTCCATTTCTTCCGTTGCGTGCCTCGAAAGTTTGAATTTCATGGATACGTTCTTCCATCTTTGGGAGACAACCATTATTTTTTTAGTGGCTGTCCCCAATTTCAGTTCTACCGCAGGTCGGCCGCACGCTGCAGGTTGTGGAGAACCTCGGCTGTGCCGATGCTCGCATTGCAATCCACATCAACGCCGCAGGTCGCGTAATCCGTTCGCAAGCCGCTCGAAGATATACCTGTCATAACCTGCAGAGCCAGCACCGCGTCAGCCAGATCGACCCGGGTGTCGTTGTTTATATCGCCATAATTGGGAACGGGGGTGGGCGCGAAATCAAGATAATCCCAATCGACGTAGGAGCCGGCCGTTGAATAAACATTAGCGTCTATAATCACCCGCTGCGAGGCTTCGATCTCGGCCGGAAGCTGATAAGATAACGCCGTTTTGTACTTTATCCCGTCAGCGCTGTAACGAAGGGTCACGCACCTCCCGTTTCTGCGAATCTCGTAGAAATACGTGTGCTTGAGCAAATTACTCACGACCACGTCGTCGGCGGCAAGCATCGCATTGTTCGCAGCCACAGCCTGCCCGTTGACAGAGAGCTGGGCCGTCAGGATGTTGGCGTTGTACCACTGATCCGTGCCCCTCGTAATGCTCAGATAAGCGTTGTTTCCCGCCCCGAAGGCAAGCGTGAAGACCTGATACTGGGCGCCCGTTCCCTGCCAAACAATGTTGTAATCCGCTTTCGCTTTTAAAACCCAGTTGTCGCCGTTAAAAGGCCTGATCAGGGCCAGACTGGGACTCCATGAGGAGCTAACCCCCACCGAACGCCCGCTATAGGCCCGCCCTGTGAGGTTGTAACGCAGATAGCCAGGAGTATCAGTTAGCAGCGAATAGGTTCCCGTTCCAGGTTCAACCTGCCACGCTGAATCCAGGGCGATCCCGGTAAAATCGTCTTTCCAAGGCTGGATATTTGCCGCGCAACTGGCGGTTGTCCCTCCGTTCGTTCCTGGACAGCTCCAAGTCCACGGGCCGCTGCCGGCAACCGTGGTCGGAGTCCCGACGCTGCAGAGATTGTCGGTGGGGGTCGGCGCTGTCGTGAATGCCTGACCGTTTGCCGCCCCGCAGACGCCATCAACCGAATTAGCTGTAAACGTTGCCGTTACCGTACAATTCGCCGTCACCGGGTTCGTTGTATAGGTCGCCCCGTTCAAGCTTCCTCCGCAGGTACTTGTTACCGCTGCCGTATAACCGGAATCCGGCGTTACCGTAAACTGCGCCGTCGCATTGTTATCCACAGTCTGCGGCGTGTTCGGGCTGATCGTTCCGCCCACTCCGGCGGATGGTGTAACCGTCCAGGTCTGGGTGGTCGATTCGACAAATTTCCGGAAATTCGTTCCATCAAGGTTGGCAAAGTAGATTTCACCGTCCCGGCCAAAGCCAAGCCGGGCCTCCATCAGCGTGGGAGCATCCGTTCTTGTAGCGATGAGCGCCCCCGATTGCCCATCGTAAAGATTATGGTTCATCCAGCTCAACAGATTGCCGGACTTCGTAAAGCCGCAGACATTCCCCTCTGCGCTCCCCAATGCCGAACCGGGCAAATCCGTCCTTGTCCCACCGGGAACGGCAAACACCGCATAATGGGACGTTTGCACCACATTCGGCTCGCTGCCGCTAAATGTGCTGTAGTAATAGAAAACCCGGCTGGAGTCGGCCTTCCAGAGGAGCATATTCCACTCGCCCAGGACCGCCTCCTGGACAACCGCCCGACTTGTACCGTCGGCATTCATCAGAATTAGACGGGACTGGTTGGTTGCGTAATAGTCGATTCCCCTGCTTTCTTCAACGATCATCAGCTTTTGACGATCGGGCGACAGTGAAAAATAGGTAAAGAGATAGGGCGATGCGGGCGTTGCCACTGGCACAATATTCGTCCCGTCAACATCCATTTTTTTGAGAACCCCATCGCTCTTATTGATAAAGAGTATCTTGCCATTGCCGTCAAAGGCCGCGGAATCTTCTTCCACTGTTGGCGCCGTCAAGCAAACGGTGGTTTTGGCTACAGTGTTGTAAATGCAGGGGCTGTAAGCGCTGCCCTTGTTCAGAACTTCGTTCAGGAATTTCGTGTAAACCAGCATGGTCTGCGCGTTGTTCATGTTGGCCAGCCCGCCCTGATTGTTCAGAACCACCGTGTCGGCAGCCTGCAAGGAGGGATCGTAGAGATACAGATTCATCCCCGAATCAGTGAAACTCATCATCGAAATCTTCTCGCCGGCGGGCAGGAACATCCCATAGACGTCGCCCCCGGCCACGCCTCCCGAACCTGCGTCCGTCATTTCCAATGAAAAACCTGTATTTATGAGACCGAATAGCTTGCCGTTCACCGGCAGTCCGCCGATCCCGCCCATCTGATTGCCGGGATCACTGTTGATGATCAATTCCGAGCCAACCGGTGCGCCGGAGGCACTGACAAGCTGGCCGCGAACATCCGCGCATGTCCCTTCGGAGGCGTCGCACACCCAATCCCCGTCAGCGTCGTTGCGCAAATCCGTCCAGGAGACAAGGTAGTTTGTCCCATCGAAGGCGATGCCTGGCCCGAACTGCTGGCCCGGGGCCGTGCTGATGCTGATTCTGCCGCCGGAAAGGACGCCTGCCGGCGTTACGATCTGACCCATGACATCCCAGTTATTCGGGGCTGTCGACACTTGGTCGGTCCAGGCAACGAGGTAATTGCCCCCGGCAAAGGCCACGGTAAGCGGGTTGTCGTTGGGATAGCCGCTTGCCTTCACGGTGATTTCCGTTCCCAATATCCCGGAAGGGCTGACAAAACGACCCTTCACCGCATTGTTTGTGGAATGGTCATTCCACACCACAAAGAAATTGGTCCCGTCAAAGGCCACATTTTTCATTGCCTGGCTGCCGAAACCAGTGCTGATCCGGAATTCGTTCCCGATGACGCCCGTGGGAGAGACCAGCCGTCCATAGACGATATCTTTGCCGGCCGTCGCATCCGTTTTGTAATACACGGCAAGGTATGTCCCACCGCCGAACGCAATGCCGCCGATATCGCGCTTGACGCTGAGCGGACCCTCGTCTATAGCAAACGGCGTATTCACAACGCCGGATTTATTGATGAAAGCACCGTAAAGCTTGCCGGTATTGACTGCATCGTCAAACCAGATCATCAGGTAATTCGCGCCATCGAAGGCAACCAGAGGCAAACCGCCGGTACGGCCGATAGAGATGCGGGAACCAACCAGCGCCCCTGATGGCGATACAAGTTGCGCGGTGATGTTGTTATGTGAGACTGCGTCGCCCTGAATCCCGACCAGATAATTCGTCCCATCGAAGGCGCCGCTTAAACCCATTTCCGACCCCGTCGTTGTGGCGATGGGAAATCCAGACCCAATCCCCGTCTGCGTAACGGTGAAACTCTGGCCGCCGATGGTAATCGTCCCGGTGCGGGCGGCGCCGGCATTGGCATCCACCGTATAGGAAACAACCCCGTTTCCGGTTCCGGAAGAGCCTGAGGTGATGTGAATCCAGGAGGCGTTGCTTGCCGCCTGCCAGGCAAGCCCGACCGGCGCAACAACATTGACGCTCCCAATCCCGGCACTGACAAAGCTCTGGCCGGTCGCCGAAAGCGATACGCTGGTCCCCGCCGTACCGGTAATGCGCCCCTGGTGGACGCCGCCGGCGTGGGTGGGGAAAATCCTGGTGTTGAAGGTGTAACCGGCCTTCGTCGCCGTCACCGTAACGGTGTCGCCGTCATCCACGTCGCGGACAATGTACCGGCCATCGGCGGGGGTGACTGTCAGTCCCGAACAGGCGTCGTCATAGCAGATTGCGTACGGAGCGTCTGGATGATTCGCACTCGCCGCCGTGACAATCGCCCCGGACAGGTTGTTGAGCATCTGATCCACCACCCGGGCGCGGATGATCCCCTTGGTGGAGGCAACGTTCCAGCCGCCGGAAGCCACGGAATCCGACAACTTAGTCGTCGGAAAGAGGGTGTATTCCCCAAGATCGGTGTAGCCTGACCCAAACTGCATCTGCCCGGTATAGCTCGGGGCAAGGGCCGGGCTCGCCTGCGGCTTGCTTAATTTCAGTTGGAAGTTTGTCGCGGCCGGCACGCTCAGGTACCAGGAACCGTCCGGATTTGACACCGTCGCGTTGCTGGGGGCCGTTGCGCCGAGCTGCTCGATTGTCGCGTTCTTGATCCCGGCCGGGGCGGTGTTCAGGACGCGACCGCCGATCGCAACCCGGCCGGAGACGGCCGTGCCGGTAACGATCCCTACACTCATGGCGCCGTCATGGGTGATGAAGGTCGTCGAAGCGGGGAAGGTGTAGTTGGGTTGTGTTGCCGACACGGTTACCGTGTCCCCCTCCTGGACGTCAAGGATGTAGAACCTCCCCTTCGCCGTTGTTGAGGTCAGGCTATCCACAATATTGCCAGAGACGTCTTCATACTTGACGCGATAGGTATGCCCCTGCAAGCTTGAGTAGCTTACAGTCGCCCCGCTGATGTATCCCGCCTGCGGATTGGCGCTGTTGACCACCCGTCCCCGGATGACGCCGTGGCCGGTGCTGCCGCTCCAGAAGTTCAACTCCGCAAGCGTAAAGAGGTTGAAGGGACGCGAAGCGGTGATCACGGTTCCCGCCGCCTGCATAACGCTGCTGTACGTGGGAACGTAGTTCGTCCCAGTCTTTTCCAGCTTGAGGGTAAAGGGAACATTGTCGGGAAGCCCGTTCAACGTGAAACCCCCGTCAGTGGCCGTTGTTGTTGTAACGGTTCCACTTCCCACTATAACCCCGTCGATCGGATTGTCACTCGTGTCCTTCACAAAGCCGTTGAAGGAGACCGTCCCGCCGCCGGTCGTCGGCGTCGCGAAGAACGAGTCTTCAGAGACGTGGTCGGGCGCGGTCGGAACGATGGAATTGTTGAAATCAAAAGTGTAGCCGGCAAGAGTTGCCGTCAGTTGCACCACGGTCCCGGCCGGGACGTTCTTCACCATATAGATGCCGTCAGAGGCAGTGGATAATCCGCCGCCGGTGTACGTGACCGGGTAGGTCGTGCTTGTCGGCGCTCCGTCTAAAAATTGCGTCGCCGTCACAGTCGCCCCGGACAAAAACGCCGCGGGGTTGCTCTTCAGGGATACCCGGCCGAGAATCATCGCGGTTCCGGAGGTGTTGAGGGCGTTGTACTGGGCATTCGTGAGGAGCGCAAAGGTCAAAAGCGCCTGGATGTTCTCATTCCAGTTCATGATTTTGCTCAGGACAACCGGATACCCCGTCGGCGGCCCTACCCGCACGAAGAAGTTGGATGAGGCAGGAATGCCCGTCAGACTGAAGGCGCCGCTGCTGCTATCGGTGGTGGCCGTATTGATCGGCGTCGTCGTCCCCGGCACATAAGCGCCGACATTTGTTGTCCCGGAAACCGGCGCCATATTGGTTGTATTGGGCCAGTCAGGCACGCTCAGCGCCCAACCGTTGAAGGAGATCGTTGAGGGGGCAGTCCCGTTATAGGTGAAGCTGCCGTAGGTTTGTGAGGTATTGCCGCTAAAGTCGCTGGCGGTTATCGTGTATCTGTAGCTGTGGCCGTTCACAAGAGGCACGCCCGAGTATGGGACACTCGTCGTGGAGGCGGGCAGGTTGTACTGGCTCATCACCTGGCTATCCTGCAACGTTGCGTCCCGAACATCGATGCCATACCAGCTTATGGTCGGCGCGCCGGCGGGCCAGGTCCAGGAAAAGGTCGGAGGAGCGCTCAGCGAGGCGTTGGCGGCGGGCAAAGCTACGGTCACGAACTGCTCCATGTATCCGGTGATCGCCTTATCCACCACAACCGTCCCGGTGCCATCCTTTTTTGTCGCGACAATGTGATATGTGGGAAAAACGGTGGGCAACGTCATTCCCAGAGAAATATCCGGCTTCACCCACCACTGGTCGTTCCCGTACTGAAGATTCGTCGGGGCAAGGTAGCCCGTGCTCCCGGAGGTGATACCGACGCTTTCAGCGGTTACGCCCGAATATAGATTGCCTCCCGGATCGTTTGCGAAAATCAGGGCAAAGTAACCGTAGGTTCCCTGCTCATGATTCGAAAAAGCCTGGAAGGGGGGCATTTCCCCACCGCCGTTTTCAGCTTCAGCCCTCAGCGCTACGTAGGGGAACAGACCGGGGAAGCCCACATACGGGAAACCTATAGGCGGTTGAGAAGCGGCGAAAGCGAAAGTGTCGGTGCCGACAACGGTCCAACTTATGCCCTTATCAAGGCTGTAATCGAAAATCATGCTGTTGCCGCCCGCCACCGGATCCAGGCAGCGAATTCGCAGGACAATTACCCCAGTAACAGGGTCAAACACGTTGACGGTGGCGTTCACCGGCCCCCAAATAGTCGTATCTTGCAAATCGTCGTAGAGCTCGGCCCTCAGGTTAAGACTTCCTCCCCCGCCCGCCGCGGGGACCCAGGCGGCGCTGAATTCCGGCTGCGGCCCGCCGTTCATGCTGCCAAAGCCGATAGATGCGGCGTAAACCTTTGCGGGGTCGTCCATGCCGTTAAAGTTCGTCAATACAGCGGCATATTCCCACTGGGGAACAGGAGGGACGTTGGAAAAGGGCGTGGTGTTGATGATCAACCCGCCGTTCGCCGCCGAGGTCAGCGTGGCCCTTTTATTCGTCGTGCTCAGGGCCACAGAGATGTCGTTAGAGGGATCGGGGTAGGGTTCGAAGGTGTAGGTCAGAGCCCCTTCGACAGGGGGGGTTTGCAACACGCCCGCACCTTCGGCGCCACCAGGCGCCGAAGGAATGTAAATGGTGTTGCCGCTTATCGACCCTCCGGTGAAATTGTAGCTGATCACCCTTCTGGTAGTGGACGGATTCATGTAATCCTTGTAGTAGAGCCCCTTCACATCCACCGAGAAGGCCGCCGCGGTGTTCAATACCCCCCCGATCAGCAACGATGAAATAACCACTGCCGCGAGCGCAGCCGCTTTCATAAATTTTTTCCGGTACATATCTGCCTCCTTCAATACCTCTACCTGTTTATCACTTCATTATTGTTAACTAAAATAAGAACATCTCGGAAATGCCAATAAATGTTCGCAAAAGTGTTTTGCTGCAAGGAACTAAAAAGCGCATAAAAAGTTCAGGCAACGCGCCGTTTCTTATTTGACGCGGATTGTAAAGCACAGGCCAAGCGAAAAGCAAGCCTTTTCTTTACAATCCTGTGATGCACTTCACAGTTTTCGTATCATTTCATTCACATCTTAAAACGAAGACATCATTCAGCTTATTGTATGTAGCCGGCAGGGTTTATTCTCTAATAATACAGGAAACATAACAGCCATCCCGGCATCGCAAAGGCTTTTGATGGGACATCCCCGAACAACGGTCCCGGCTCCTCCAGAACCCTTCGTTTTTTAAAGAAGTGGCCAGGAAGGATGCCCGCCCTCCGCTGATCATTTTCGACGAAATTCACAAATACCGGGACTGGAAAAATTATCTGAAGGGGGTTTACGACGGCTCCAGAAACGGGTACCGTTTTCAGGTGTCCGGCAGCGGCCGCCTGGCTGTGGCTGGCAGGACTGCCTTGACCTGTATTATGTCCCCGGATTTCCTCATTATAAAAAGGGGCGGCTCGCACCGCCCCCTTTGGTTATCGAAAATTAACGATTTAGAAGCATCAGGGAGTAGCCGTACAGTCCGGCGTGGATTGGGCCGATTCATTGCCCGAGGCATCCACGGCGGAGATTGTATAACAATACCCTGTCTTGGCGAACACTTCTGCCCCGTCGTCTATCGCCGCCGTCCCGGTCGAGGAAAGCCGCAGCGCCCCATCTCGATAGATTCGGTAAAGTGCCGCGCCGACGGAGGCGTTCCAGCTCAGATTTACGGAAGGCCCTGCCGCCCCTGCCGCCGCCAGACCTGTCGGCGTAAGCGGCGCACCAAGCTGGGTCGTGGCGCAAACCGTTGCTGATTGGGCCGACTCGCCGCCCACCTCATTGAGCGAGGAAACCGCATAACAATACTGGGTATTGGCGGTCAGATTCCCGCTGACAATCGTTCTGGCAACGGAATCTTGCAAATAAACCCCGTCCTTGTATATCCGGTAACCGGCAGCGCCTGCATCCCCCCAGGCAACCTGTATCTGCGTCGGTGAAATTGCAACCGCCGTAACACCCGCGGGAGACGTAGCAGCCGACGAGGCGCAAACCCTGTTTCCAGCCGCAGCCAGCGGCGTCTCCAGCCCCGCTGAGTTAACCTGCTTGATCTCATAGCAGTAAGTCTTGCCGGCCGCCACCGAATCCTCATAAGAAGTCGGAACCAACGCGGCAATCTTTGCCGCCGCTGAGCCATCATTGGGATCACGCCAAATATTGTAGCTTGCGGCATAAGCGGATGGCTCCCAGTGCAAACTGATCTTTGTATCCGACAGGGCCAGCGCCGTCAGAGACGCATAACAGGTCGAGTTGGAACCGAACGGGCTGGGGTTGCCTGGCGGCGTAACCTTCGTGTCCGCGTAATCCGCCGCCGCCCCCGGTAAATCAAAGGTCTGCACAGCGCTGGTAGTGCTGCCTCCCAGACTTGCGCGTGCCTCCAGTTTGACATTGACCCAAAAAGCGTAGTCCTGCGCATAGGTAAGACTTATTGTACTGTGGCCGGAGCTATCCGTAACCGATGCGGTAACCGAAGCCACATTTCCCGGATCTAGGCGGCTGTTGGCATTCTGATCTTCCCCGGCATCAAGAACTCCGTTATAATAGGCAGTAGCGCCCTGACCTAAAACATCCTCATTAGCACATGCCGGAATAACCGGGTTGGTTGACAAATTGGCGGAAAGCGTCCGCATCTGCAGCCATCCGTCCCCGTAAACATAGTAATAACCTTTCATGTAATATTGCGGGGTCACCGTCGCCGTTACAGGGACATTCGCAAGCGGCCTGCCTCCCGCATCCGTCACGAGGGCCAGATAATCCTTCCGGTACATGTTCGGCTCCAGTTTCGTGATTACCGGTCCGGTGGCAAGGGAGATAAACAGGGCCTGCCCGCCCACAGTCAAGGTCGTTTCTTTACTCACTGCCGGCGTCGTGTCCTGCACCGTTGCCGTGATCTTTACATTATTCAGACCGCCGGTGTTGCCTCCCGCGATGTAATTGGTGGTGGCCGTGCCGTACATGTCGGTCACCGCCGAACCCTTGGACAATGTTCCGGCGCTGGCATCCTGGGTAATCGTAAAATTCACCGTCTTTCCCTTGACCAGATTGTCGTCCGCATCCCGGACAATGGCCTTGATCAGGCTCTGCTCGCCAGTTTGGCCGACAGCGTTGGTGTCGATGATCGCCGGGAAAGCCGAAAGATCCATTTTATTGGCCGTTGTCGCTACAAAAATGATCGCAACCTGGGCTGACGCCTGAGGATCACCCGTGGTATAAGCGGTGAGCACGGAGGGGCCTGAATTCACTGATGACACATTCACCGTCGCCTCACCGGAGGCGTTGGTCACGCTGCTCGATGCCGTAAGCGTTCCCCGTGTTGCCGTAAAATAGACCGTTTTTCCGTTAACAGCGGTGCCGTTCTCCGTGTAGGTAACGGTGAATGGCTGCGCCGTCTTGATCGGCACCTCCGCATCGGTCTTCGGAGTGTCGGTTTTGACAGTCAATTTCGCGTTATTGATCGTCAGCGTCGCCTGAGACGAAACGCCGATCGCCGAAGCGGTAATGGTATCACTCGTCGTGTCGGTGGCGTTTTTGACGGTGACCTTTATCTGGCCGCTATTATCCGTTACGTAAGTAGAAGCAGGGATAAACGTGCTTTTTCCCGTTGACGACGCAACGGAAACAGTCTTGCCCGCAATCGCCCCGCCCGCCGAATCCTTAAGTGAAATAGTAAGTTGCTTGCCGGCAGCATCGTTAAACGGCAGCGAAAATGCAGGGGGATCGATGCTGATATTGGTGCCGGTAACGGCAACCGCATTCGTCGCTGTCTTGCCGCCCGTCAAAGCGGTGAGCGCAATCGTCCGGTAAGTGGGATCGCCGCCGGCGCCGAGTTTGGCCGTGGCCATGCCGTTTGCGTCGGTGACAGATTTTAAATCGGTCAGCATCCCGGAGGTTGCCGAAAAGTCAACCGTCTGGCCTGACAGGGCGCGGTTCTGGCTGTCCTTGACCAGCGCGGTCAGCGTAACCGGAGATGCGCCATCGGAATTGAGCTGTGGACTGCTGACCAGCAGATCGACGGAGTTCGGCGCAGGGGGGGCATCGGTTGTCCCGCATACTGTGATGCTTTTAGCCGATTCATTGGTGAAAGAGTCCGTGGACGACACGCTGTAACAATACTGGGTATTGGGCGTAAGCCCCCCTTCCACGATTGATGTAGTCGTGGCCGGCGCAACAGCTCCCAGCAGCGTGTCACCCTTGTAAACCTTGTACCCCGTGACCGCCGAACCGCCCGAATTTGTCCAAGAGAGCGTTATCTGAGTTGATGAGTTGACCGTTGCCGTAACCGCTGAAGGTACAGTCAGTCCCGTATTGACAGCGGCATTGCTGGTCGCTCCAGAAGATTCACTGCCGGTGCTATCGATAGCCGTAACCAGATAAACATACTGGGTATCGGCAGCAACCGCATCGGTGTAGGATGTTGATACCGTGGTCGCAAGGAGGGCGCCGTTCCGGTATATTTTATACTGCGCTGCCCCTGCGGAGGCAGTCCACGCAAGGTCAACCTGCGTGGGAGACACGGGTCTGACAATCAACCCTGCCGGATCCGCGGGCGGTATGGCATACGTCGTCGCGCACAAGGAAGCGCTGCTCTGCGCGGACTCTTTCCCCGCCGCATCGGTCGCCGAAACCCGGTAGCAGTACTGGGTGCTCGCGGACAGACCCGTGCCGTCGGCATAGGTCAGCGTTCCAGCCGTCGGGATTGTCTGAACCGAAGTGCCATTGCGGTAAATCTTGTAACCGGCTACTCCTGTCCCGCCGGAATTCGCCCAGACAATCGTTATCCGCGAAGCTGTGTTGGCCGTGGCCGAACTCATCGTCGGAACCGTCAAGGCGGTGTTGATCGTAACCTGATTCAAAGCGCCGGATGACTCGCTGCCGGATGCATCTACCGATGCCACTTTATAGATGTTCTGGGCATTCGCCGTCGCACCCGTATCCGTGTAGGTTGTGCCTGAACTGGCGGCGATCTTCACGCCATTCCGGTAAATATAATACTCCGCAGCCCCTACCGACGCTGACCAGTTCAAAATAACCTTGCTGGAGCTTTCTATAAAGGTTGTCAAATTAGCCGGATCCGCCGGCGGCGGATTCAGCGTTGCGGCACACACCTGACTGCCGGCAACGGATTCGTTGTTTAAAGCGTCGAAAGATGAAACGCTGTAACAGTAAAGGGTGCTGGCCATCAAACCATTGTCTGCTGCCGATGTGGTTGTTACATCAGTCAACTTTTCACCCGCTTTGTAAACTCGATAACCGGTTGCCCCGACTGCTCCCGTCCAAGTAAGGCTAATACGCGAATCAGAGACGGCGGTTACAGTCAACCCAGTGGGGACGGGAGGAGCAGCTATATTTGTCGTAGCGCATAGTTGAGTTGTCCGGGCGGATTCGTTGCCGGATGCATCGTAGGCAGTAACTGCATAACAGTAGCTCGTATCGGGCGTCAACCCGGTATCGGAAGCAGCGGTAGTTGTTACTGCCTTGATATAGACATTCCCTTTGTATATCTTATAACCGGTTGCTGCGGCTGACGCCGTCCAAGTCAGGTTGATCTGCGATTGAGAGATAGCCGTTACCATCAAACCAACAGGCACGGGAGGAGCTGTTATCTGTGTTGTAGCGCTTAATTGAATTGTCCGGGCAGATTCATTGCCCGATCCATCATAGGCCGAGACTGAATAAAGATAATCCGTATCCGGCGTCAAACCTGTATCAGCGGCAGTTGTATCTGTTACCGACTTGAGATAGACGTCCCCTTTATATATCTTATACCCGGTTGCGCCGACGACAGCAGACCAGTAAAGATTAATCTGCGTAGGAGAAACAGCCGTGACAGTAAATCCTGAAGGAATATCGGGCTTCGCAAAAATAATGCCTGGGTTTGCGGGGTCGCTGAGACTGGTCAGAATGGTGGAAGTGGCATCTCCTCCGGAGATATTCGTCGTTGATTGCTGAAAGGTGTCAATATTTGCACTCAAAGCAGTTTTGGCGTCGGCGGCGGATAGATTAGCCGTACTGCCATCGGTTTTCGCCACAGTCAGTTGCGTGCCATTCTGCTTGCCATCGAAAACACCGTCTTCGGCGTCCTTAGCCAGCGCATTGACAAGTGCAAAAGGTTCCATGCCGCCTGTAGAAGCGCGCTGAGAAATCCCCGCCATGACCAGGGCGTAGTCAACTCTCGTCTGGGAAACGCCAACCGCTGAATTGGCAACGGTGGGATCTATCGGAACATTTTTGACAATATCAAGGATTCCAAAATACTCTCCGATCTTTGTGTTAGCCGCTTCAATGGCCGCGGCAACATCTGTTATTTTGTTCACCTTAATATCCTGACGCGCACGGAGTGATGCCATGTGAGTTAGCGGGGTTACATTTACAGTAACTGAACCGGTGGCGTTGGAAAGCACAGCGCTCAGGGGAGACGTGACGGCAACGATGTTCCCGGTAACCCAATCCTTGTAAGTTCCACCGGTGCTTTCGATCAGGATGGGACCGGTATAGTCGCCCAGATTTAAGGAATAATTTCCATTGGCAGCCGTAGTGGTCGCCGCGCCGATCGAGTCTCCCCTGGTACCGTCAGCATTGAGCTTATGCGCACGCACCGTTGCTCCCGCGACAAATCCATCCACAACAGCGCCTGCTACTGTTGTCGCGGCGGACGGCGGAGTTGGGGTTGGAGAGGGAGAGGAAGACGGTGGAGCATCACTCAGGCCGCCCGAGCCGCAGCCAATTACCGATGCCGCCAGCAGTAGAATCATATATCTTTTAAGTGCAGAAAATAATCTTCTCATAGCCCTCTCCTTCTGGACAAAATCACGCCGTTACTCAAAGAATTGCACATACTTCGGTACTCTGGGCCGATTCATTTCCGGCGTCATCGACTGCGGAAACCCGGAAACAGAACTTGACCTTGGGGGTCAAGCTCTTATCCGACATCTCTGTTTTATCCGTCGCTGCCAGATATTTACCATTTTTGTAAATCTTGTAGTTCTTGATTTTTCCGGAATCATCGGCTGACGGCTTCCAGGAAACCTTGATTTCCGAAGAGGATACAGCGGTAATGGCAATACCGTTGGGCACTGTGGGGGCAAGCTTATCAACCGGTTTTTTCTTACTGCAGCCGCTGAAGCATAATAACGTAAATACCATAACCATTGATAATGAAAACAAAATAGCCCAACGTTTCATAATAAAAACACCATTCCATTATTTTTCAGTCAAACAACAATTATTTGCTCAGGATTTTGAATTCCCGCGCCAGCCGCTGGGCGGCGGCAATCTGTTCGAGAGACATCCAGACCGTGATCCGGTCCCGCGCCGCCTTTGCCTTGACCTGACCCTGGGCGGCGGCAATGTTGAACCACATCAGCGCCCGCACCTCGTCCTGCTGCACGCCCAATCCCTTTTCATACATCGAACCCAACGTGAACTGGGCCGGCCCGTTGCCCCTTTCCGCGGCCTTAATGTACCACCCGGCCGCCTCCGCCTGGTCCTGGGGGACGCCTTCTCCCATGTCGTACATATACGCTACATTCGCCTGCGCCAGGGCATTCCCCTGCAAAGCAGACTTTCGGAACCACTGCAGGGCCTCGCTAAAATCCTGCGCTGCGCCGCGGCCCTGGTAATGCATCAGGCCGATCTTCAACTGGGAGGCGGCATCACCCTTCTCAGCAAGGGATTTCAATTCGCGGTACAGCTTTGCATACGAGTCTTCCGGCTTGAATTCCCTGGCCATTTTTTGCGCCTCGGTTATCTGCGACGGCGTCATTTTGGCGGCCAGCGTATCTCTGAATTCCATTGCTTCCGCATCACCCTGGGCAGCGGCGAAGATAAACCACATCAGCGCCTGGGGGTATTCCTTCGCGATCACCCCCTGTACGCCTTCGGCATAGATTGTGCCCAGAGTTGCCTGCGCATGGAGGTGGCGCTGTTCGGCGGCCTTGCGAAACCAGCGAACCGCTTCCTGATAATCCTGGGGCAATCCCCATCCCTGGTAATAAAGAGACCCCAGATTAAACTGCGCATCGGCGCTGCCCCTCTCGGCGAGCGGCCGGAGCTCGCGCACCGCCGCCGCTGCATCTTCCGGCTTGTAATTTTTTATCCCTTTTTGATAGTGGGAACCGGCGCAGCCAACGATAACCGCAATTGACGCCATCAAAATAAATCCGGTGAAACGCTTCATAATTCCTGTCTCCCTGAATGATCGCACGCTAAGGGACATTGCTTTCTAAAATCCCCCCTGGATGCCGGATGCCACCGCCGGATTCAGGATATTGGGGGTAATGAAAATCAGCACTTCTTCCATTGACTCACTTTTCCCTTCTCCCTTGAAAAACCAACCCAAAACAGGCACTTCCTTCAGCCATGGAATCCCATTGACATTTTCAATATTCTTTTGTTTGGTCAATCCGGAAATGACGATCGTCTCCCCATCCTGCACGATGAGGCTCGTTTCCGTCTGTTTCTTTATGATGTAAGGATTGCCGTCCACCGAACGGCTGGGATCGACCTCGTCCTTCTGCACCAGAATCTTCATCGTTAAATTCTTGCCGTCAATGACGTGCGGGGTTATCTCCAGGCGGAGAACCGCGTTTTCAAATTTCACCGATTTGGTAGTTGTCCCCCCGCTGTTTTCGGTTGTCACATAAGGAACCTTCTCGCCGTTTTCGGTAAAGGCCTTCTGATTGTCCATAGTGGTAATCGAAGGGCTGGAAAGGATCTTCAGCTTGCCGTCCTTCTGCAGCGCATTTAACTGTATCTCCAGAATATTCTCCCCGATGGTGCCGAAGAGCAACCCCAGAGATCCCGATGCCGCTGCCGTCATCTCCGCCGGGAAATTAACCCCGAATCCCTGCCCGGATATTCCCGGAGCGCCCGCGGTCGGCGCATAATCGCCCGAAAATGCCGAACCGGGGGCAACAGCGGAGCCACCTACCCCTCCCGGCGTAATGTACAAACCCTGGCTTCCCACCTTGTGCCCGTACATGCCGCCCCACTGGATGCCGAGATTGCGGGCGGTGTCTTTCGTTGTCTCCACGATATTGGCCTTGATCAATATCTGCGGGGTGGGCTTGTCGATTTTTTCGATAATCGGCAGCAGCCTCGTCATATCCTGGCGCGTTGCCTGAATGATCAGGGCGTTGCTGTGTTCGTCAACCTTGACGGAGCCTTTGGCCTTGCCGTCCTTGTCTTTGGGGAGCAAATCCAGCAGGTTCGCGGTAAGCTTCTTGGCATCGGTGTAATCGACACTGACCACCCTCGTTACGAAAGGCTCCGTTTCTATCTTGCCCGTCGTCATCACCGTGACAATATTGCCCGCAGTTTTCCGGGAAAGCCCCTTGATTTCCAGGATGGTGTCGAGAGCCTGATCCCAGGTAACATCCTTCAGACTCACGGTTATCGTCCCTTTCACATCATCTCCGGAGACGATATTGACGTTGCCCTGCTCGGCAAGCAGCCGAAAGACGGCCTTGATGTCGGCTTCCTGGACGTCGAGAACAATCCGGGAGGCGGCGGAAACCGGAAGCGCAGCTTTTTCCCCGGCGTCCGGAGAACCGCTCCCGCGGCGGGAAATCCGCTCGTCGAGACCGCTCTTCTGCTGCTGACTGGAAATTTCAGGAAGCGCTGCGACGTTAAAATCAACAATAACGTTATTTCCCTCCTCGCGGATGCTGAAGGGCGCTTTTTGCCTCATTTCGATCGTGACGATTGCCCAAAGACTCTCTTGATTGGATTTCTGAACAGGGGTTGCCCTGATTACGTTACTCAACGCCGCTTCGCCGAGGGAACGCCGCAATCCCTCCGGAACGAAGAGATTGTCGATCCGGACGGCAATGGCGCTGCCGGCATCGGAATCCGCCCGTTCGACAACCGCTGCGGAATGACGGGAAAGGGAAAATTTTATCCGTTCCTTCCCGGGAAGCTTTTCAAAGGAGATATTTTCCAGATAGCCGGCATCCGGCGTTTTGGAAGGATTCGCCTTCGCTGCCGCGCCTGCGTCCCATGTCTGCAAAAGAAAAAAAGACTGCAAAACAGCCATGAGAAAAATACCCCTGCCCCATCTTCTTGCCCGCTTCATACTTTTCTCCCCCGAGTTCTGCTCTATTTTTCACTGATCTTTATGCAGAAACATCTCGATGCGATTTACCTGCCGCTTGTTCGCTTTTTTCTGATTGTCCCTGACGATCTCCTCGACAATCACCCTGTCGGCAAGAATTGCTGCAACCCTGCCGTCATTTTTACCAATATGCGTCCCCAGGAAAAGCGGGTAATGCCTCCTGGCGGCTTTGTCCTCGACAATCGCCGTCCGCCTGCCCGGATCTCCGGTTATGCCGACCAGCAGAAATTTATCGATATCCGCCTTCTGCAGCGGGGAAATCGCCTTATTGCCCGCCTCCCCCGCCTTTTTCTGGAGCGCTTCGGCCTTCTTCTTGATTACGGCCATGTCCGTTTCCATAAACGGCTTGAACGGGTCAGCCTTTCCCCGGACATTGTACTGGTAAACAGCCACCCCCACAGCCGGGGCATTTGGTTTCATTTTTTCGGCTGCCCCGGCTTTGTCATTTCCCGCCGGTTTTTTCGGATCCGCCGCCCGGCATGACGAGACAGCGATGCCGACAAGGAGCAAAGTCGCCGCTCCCAGGGCCATGGCGGAACCTGGAGTTTTCAGTCTCATTTTTTGCCTCTGTCCACGAACATATAGGTTTTCATCGTACAAGAGGTTGTCACGGTCATCGTCTTGCCTTTTGCCGGTTTCGCCTCCGCGATTGCTATATCCTCCACATTCACAATCCGCGAAAGTTGCGCCACCTTTGCAAGAAAAGAGACCGTATTGTGAAAACTACCGACAAGTTTCACCGTTATGGGGATATCCTCATAAAATTTCGGAGGCTCTGCCGGCTTGGCCGGCGCGCCCCTCTGCTCGGCTTTCGCCGGGGGCGCCGCGGGAGGAGGAGGCGCCAGAGGCTTGGGCTCGAACAAAAGGAAATTCACCCCTGCCTCCTTGCCGGCGCCGACCACCGCTGCCAACAACCCGGGGATCTCCCGTTCGTTGGGAAGTTTCAGAAGCGCCGTCTTGAAGGCCGCATTGAGCTGTTCCACCTCTTTTTTGTATTTGCCGATTTGCGCCGCCACCTTTTCCTTGGTCGCTATCTGACTCTCCATTGCCGTCAGCTTTTCCCTTAACGATATCTGGCCGGCAATGATCCCCTGCAGGAAAAACATATAGTAAAAATATCCTATCAGCAGGCAGAAGACGAAAACGATCAGCGCCTTGATCATGGGAGAGAGCTTTTTCAGGTCATCAAGCTTGAAATCCACCTTCAGTCCCCCTTGCTGTTGACAACGCAGGTTATCACGAATTGCTGCAACTTGACTCCGGCAACCTCTTTTTCCCGCGCAACCACCAGCTCAACCTTGCCGATGAAGGCCGCTTTTTCCAGGCTTTTCATGAAACGGGCCACCGTCCCATTGTCCCGCGCCATCCCTTCTATCCGCACTTCGGCCCCTTTCTGCGTTATCTTCTCCAGCCAGGCTTCTTTTGACGGAACGAGCATATTCAGCCCGTCGAGCAGGCGCACCGGGAAGGAACGGTTGACTTCGAGGGCGTTGATTACCCCGAGTTTCTGCTCCAGATCCTTCTTGTCCTTCTTGAACTTGTCGACATCGCCCACCTTCTTGTTCAGGATCAGGAGTCGGGCCTCCGCCATCGCCGCTTTATTTTCCAGTTTTTTGAGATCGGCGCTTAAATATAAGTGCACGGCAATGATTGTCAGCAAAAAAATGATTATTGCCCCGGCAATAATCACTATCTGGCGCTGTAGATTATCCTTCCTTTCCTTTTCGCGATAGGGGATAAGATTTATTTTTATCATTTGTCGCCTATCTTCCGCAACGCCAGCCCGACACTGACAGCGGCAAGGGGGCCTATCATCTCCACCGCACCCGCTTCCTGGACTTTTTTATCAATCTTGATTTTTTGAAACGGGTTAACAAGCGCCGTCTCTATCCCCAGACGACGCTCCAGCTCGCCGGCAATGCCGGGCGTCAGCGCCCCGCCGCCGGACAGCAGCATCCTGCCTATATTCTCCTGCCCGAACGTAGAGTGGAAATAGTCAATTGATCGCTCGATTTCGGAACATATCGCATCGGCATAGGCAACCAGGCCCGCCCGGAAAAGCTCCCGCGAGGGCGGATCCTCGCCGCGACCCTCAAGCTTCGCCTTTTCCGCTTCTTCAAAATCGATCCCCAGACTCGCCGCCAAAGCCTCCGTTACAGAGTTACCCCCGAGGTTAAAATCGCGCGTAAAAATGGACATTCCCCCCTTCAGAACATTAAGGTTGGTAATGCTTGCGCCAATATTGACAAGAACGGCGAGATCCTTTTCCTCGAAATCGTAATTTTCCTCATACATGGTTTCCACGGCGAAGGAATCGACATCCATGATAACCGGGGTCAAGCCGGCCGCCACAGCCGCATCCGTGTAACCTTCGACTATCTCTTTTTTGGAGGCAACGATAAGAACATCCATCTGGCTTGCATTATAGGGATTTTCCCCCGTTATCTGGAAATCGTAATCGACAAGGGACATGTCGTCGAAGGGAAGATACTTGTCCGCTTCATCATGGATGAGCGCGCCCAGCTCACTCTCCTCCATCTGCGCAAAACTCGCCTTCTTGACGATGACGGAATTCCCGGAGATCGACATCACTACCTTTTTTCTTTTGCAGCCCGATTTTTTGTAAAGCTCCCTGATAACGGTCACCAGAGCCTCGGTCTCGGCAACAGCGCCATCGACTATCACCCCCCTGGCAAGAGGCGCCATCGAGAACCGGCTTAAGACAGTGCCCTGGGATGTTTCGCTCAGCTCGGAAAGCTTTATGGAGCTCGATCCAATATCCAGACCGGCAAGAAGATTGACTCCCGTAAACAAACTCTTGATATCCAGCATGCTTTCACCATCTCAAATGTGGCCTTATTCCGCCTTGCGGTAAACCAGATCGCCCTTCTTGACCATCCCCAACTCGCTTCTTGCGGTCATCTCCAGGTAAGACAAATCGTCTCTTAAAAGCAGGATGTTTCTTTTGAGGGCAATATTTTCGATGGTCAACCGGTGGTTGTTCTTCTTTATAGCCGTCAACTGCTGATTTTTACGGAAATTGTCGATCAGGCCCCGGTCACTGAACGTGATAAAGAGTCCCGTGCACAACGCAGCAATTAAAAGGTACCTGCCGATTTTCATTTTTTCTCATCCCGAGATGAAAAAATCAGTGTTATAGAGAAGCTACGGGGAGGATATTACAAAAAAGAAATATTTGTGCAAGCATTTTTAATGAAAATTAACTTTTAGCGAAATTTTATCAAATCTTTGCCGGGCCGCCTCCTGCGTCAAATGCCCGCCGGCTGCCCTTCATCCGTATGGCCGAACCCGTTTTCACCCCGCGCGGTGCTTGACGCATCGCTGCCCAAATCCCAGAGAACGCGGCAGACCCGGTGCACCACCAGTTGCGCGATCCGGTCCCCACGTTTCACGACAAACGGCGCCTGCCCGTGATTGATAAGAATCAGCTTGATCTCTCCCCGATAGTCGGCATCGATTGTGCCGGGGGAGTTAACCAGCGTCACGCCGTATTTCAGGGCAAGCCCGCTGCGGGGACGCACCTCCGCCTCAAATCCCTCGGGAAGGGCTACGCTGAACCCGGTCGGAATCAGCTTCCTCTCTCCGGGAAGAATGGTTTCTTCCCCGTCAACGGCCGCGGGCAAATCCATCCCCGCCGCCTGCGCCGTCATATACGCCGGCAGGGCAAGATCGGCTGCGCCCGGCAACCTGAGAATCGACACGCCAACCTCTTCAACCATTTACAACCCTTCAATTATGATTATTAGCGGTTAATGCAATGCCTCTTCAGAAACGGGCCCCAGGGCCGCTACGGCCAGGGCGTCACCGCGAAATATCCGCTCGGCAAGGGAGCGTATTTCCTCTCTTTGCACGGCATCGATCCGGGCGACGACCTCTTCCGGCGTTATCTGCCGTCCAAAATAAATCTCGCTCCGGGCCAGTCCCGTCATGCGGTTATCGGTGCTCTCCATTCCCAGCAGATAATTCCCCTTCAGAAGTTCTTTCGCAGACCTCAGCTCTTTTTCGCTTATCCGCTCCGCGGCGCAGCGCGCCAGTTCCTCTTTGATCACGCCGAGGGTTTCTTTGAGAGTCGCAACTTCCGTAGCGACATAAACCCCGAAGATTCCGGCATCGCGATAGGAAGTCAGATAGGAGCCAACGTCGTAGGCAAGCCCCCTTTTCTCCCTGATTTCCTGAAACAGCCGGGAACTCATGCTCCCCCCCAGAACGGCATTCAACAGAAATGCCGCATGCCGCCCGCTGTCTGTCGCCGCAGGCGCCGTTGTCCCCACGATCAGATGCGCCTGCTCCAGTTCCTTGTAAAAAATGGCGCTCCCGGCCCTGGCTTCCGGGGCCTCAATATGGTCAACCGTCTCCAGACCGGCCAGTGACCGGAACGATTTTTCTATCAGTTCAACTATATGTTGATGCTTTAGATTGCCCGCCGCGGCGATCACGAGATTCTTCCCCCGGTAGCGGTCATGGAAGAAGCTCAGCAGGCCGCCGCGATGCAGGGACGCCACCCTTTCCTTTGACCCGAGGATATGCAGCCCCAGGGGATGCTCCTTCCAGAAAAGCCCTTCAAAAAAATCATAGATGTAATCGCCCGGCTCATCCTCGGCCATCCTGATTTCCTGAAGCACAACCGAACGCTCCTTGTTTATGTCATCCTCTGCAAAACGAGAGCTTATAAAAATATCGGCAAGAAGATCGATCGCTGTTTCGATGTGATAGTCGGGAATTTTGATATAGAAGGAGGTGGATTCCTTGCCGGTCGCGGCATTCATTATCCCGCCGACGGAATCGATGGCAGAGGCGATCTCGAAGGCGGATCGCCTCTTTGTGCCCTTGAAAAGCATGTGCTCAATGAAGTGGGCGGTCCCGTTATTGAGATTGCTTTCGTGACGGGAACCGCTTTCGACCCAGATTCCGATGGAGATAGACCGCACATGGTCTATCTCCTCGGATACAATCCTGATGCCGTTGTCCAGGACGGTCTTGCTGACCATGTTATTCGAGCGCTTCCTTCCGGCTGAGGCGAATTTTACCCTGCTTGTCAACCTCCAGCACCTTTACCTTTACCTCATCCCCTTCCTGCAGGACGTCGGTAACCTTGTTTACCCGCTCCTTGGCAAGCTGAGAGATATGCAAAAGGCCCTCGGTTCCCGGAATAATTTCGACAAAGGCGCCGAAATCGACGATCTTTTTGACGGTGCCGGTATAGATTTTCCCGACCTCCGCTTCCTCGGTCAGCCATTTCACCATCGCTACCGCCCGGGAGGCCGCATCCGCGTCGGAGGACGCGATGGTGACGGTTCCATCGTCCTCGACGTTTATTTCGACACCCGTCTCCGCCACTATCTGGCGAATGTTCTTGCCGCCGGAACCGATCACGTCCCTGACTTTCTCCGGACGCACCTTGACGGTTGTAATCCGGGGGGCGTAATTCGAGATATCCCCACGCGAGGCAGCAAGCGTCTCGCGCAACTTCCCGATGATAAACAGCCGCCCCTCGCGGGCCTGACTCAGGGCCTTGCGGAGAATGTCCCTGGTCAGATTGTCGATCTTGATGTCCATCTGCATCGAGTTGATCCCATCCTCGGTGCCGCAGACCTTGAAGTCCATGTCTCCGGCGTGATCCTCGTCGCCGAGAATGTCGGTCAGGACGACAACCTTGTCATCTTCCTCGAGAAGCCCCATCGCCACGCCCGCGACGATCTTCCTGATAGGAACGCCGGCATCCATCAGCGCCAGACAGCCGCCGCAGACGGTTGCCATAGAAGAGGAACCATTGGACGCCATGATGTCGGAGACGACCCTGATCGTATAGGGAAACGACTCCTTCGGAGGCAGAACCGGGAGAAGCGCCCTGCGAGCCAGCGCCCCGTGCCCTATTTCGCGCCGACCCGGACTGCGGAGCGGTTTCGCCTCGCCCACCGAGTAGGGAGGGAAATTATAATGAAGCAGGAAAGAACGCGTCTCCTCACCGGCAATATAGTCCATCCGCTGCTCGTCATGGGAGGTTCCCAGCGTAACCGTGACCAATGCCTGCGTCTCCCCCCGGCTGAAGATCGCCGAGCCGTGGGCGCGGGGAAGCATGCCGACCTCGCAGGTTATCGGACGGACCTCCGTGCTGCTGCGGCCGTCGATTCTCCTGTTTTCCCTGATGATCATCTCGCGCAGGATACGTCTTTCCAGCGATTCGACTATCTCCAGAATCTTGCCCTTGAGTGCCGGGTTTTCCGCCGTCAATTCCTGGACAACATTTCTCCGGACATCGCCAAGCTTCGCGTAGCGCTCCAGCTTTCCCGCTATCGAATATCCCTCTTTCAGACCGGGAAGGGACATCTCCGTAACCTTCGCCACAAGAGCCTCGTCCACTGCCGGTACCGCCACCGCCCGCTTTGCCTTTCCGGCCTCGCTGCGCATTTTATCCTGAAGGTCTATCACCGGCCGCATTGCCTCCAGGCCGAAGCTGATCGCCTCGACGACAATATCCTCGGCCACCTCGTTGAGCGCCCCTTCGAGCATCACCAGGTTGACATCGTAGGCGCGCCCCTCCGTCCCCGGGACAATCTTGCGCCCGACCAGAAAGAGGTTCATATCGCTTTTTTCCTGAAGCGCCAGGGGCGGATTCGCGACAAACGCGCCGTCCACACGGCAGACGCGCACCCCGGCAATCGGCCCTTTGAAAGGGATATCCGATATTTCCAAAGCTGCCGAGGCCGCAAGCATCGCCGTTACATCGGAATCGTTCTCTTCGTCAACGGAAAGAACCGATGCCACAAGCTGGGTCTCATGAAAATAATTTTTGGGAAACAGCGGCCGGATGGAGCGATCGATGATCCTTGAGGTAAGAATCTCCTTTTCGTTCGGACGCCCCTCCCTTTTGAAAAAACCGCCGGGGATCTTCCCTGCGGCGTAGGTCATTTCCTGATAATCGACAGTCAGCGGGAGAAAATCCCCGCCCTCCCTCGCCGTTTTCAGAGAAACCGCTGTCACCAGAACGACTGTCTCGCCATAGGTTGCCAAAACCGCGCCATCCGCCTGTCCCGCCAGATAATCCGTTTTCAGGGAGATTGTTCTTCCTGAAAATTCCGCACTGAATACTTTACTCATGTTCACCTCGTAAGTTAAATGTTTACAGTGCGGGACTTCAATAAAGCAGCAAGTAAAAGGCAAAAGCAAAAAGCCGGCTGCAGGGCTCAAAAATCAATCGTTAACGAATGCTTTTCCCGGCACGCAGCTTTTTACTGTTTACTTTTTACTTCCTGCTTTCGCTCAATGTCCCGCACAATTGCCTGATACTACTTCCTGAGACCGAGACGTCCAATCACCGTCCTGTAGCGTTCTACGTCCTTCTCCTTCATATAATCGAGAAGCCTGCGTCTCTGGCCGACCAGTTTCAACAGTCCCCTGCGGGAATGATGATCCTTCTTGTGCGTCTTGAAATGTTCCGTCAGGTACTCTATTCTGGCGCTCAGCAGGGCGACCTGAACCTCAGGAGAGCCGGTATCCTTCTCGTGCAACTGATAATTTCCAATAATTTCTTTTCTTTTGCCTACATCTAACACTTCTTTCGTCCTCCCTTAATTAATTGCTGTTATAACGAAAATCAAAATCCTGTTCAGTCGTTAAATACGCGCAAAATCTTTAATGCCTGCATATTCGGCCTGCCGGCAAGCAACTCCTCCGATGAACACAGCATCCTGGCGACAGCCACGAGGCGGCATTCGCCGGTCGAGAGTTTTACCACATCTCCTTCTACAAGAAAAGGAATATGATAACGGAGCAGATCATCGCCCTCCGGCTGACGGCCATTTCTTATTTTTTCCGCAAGCGGAAGGTCAACCTCAATGAGCGGAAATTCCGGGAGCAGTTCGACAAGCGGCGTCAGCTTATGAACATTAAACTGCGCCGCCCCATCGCCTCCCCCGTGTAACAGTCCGTCCAGGGTAATGGCCGACTCAAGCGTAAACATGCCGCTGCGCAGCCGGCGCAATGCCGACAAGCATCCTCCGCAGCCGAGGGCTTCCCCCGCCTCCGCGCAAAAAGAGCGGACATACGAGCCCTTGGAGCAGGACACAGTGAAGACAACCTCCGGCAGAAAAAATTCCTCCATGCGGATATCGTAAATCTCCACCTCCCGTTCCGGGGGATCGACCTCTATCCCTCGCCTGCTCCAGTCATAAAGGGCCCGGCCTTTCACCTTGACTGCCGAATACCGCGGGACAACCTGTTTTCTCTTCCCGAGAAAGTTTTTTAAAACCGCTTCAACCTGCCGGCGGCTGACCAGCGGCGCTTCCCGGGAAAGAACGCTCCCCTCCGTATCGAGGGTGTCGGTTCTAACCCCGAGCAGCAAAGTCGCCCGGTATTCCTTGTCGTCATTCGCCAGAAACTGTACCAGTTTCGTCGCTTCATTCAGGCAAACGGGCAAAACGCCCGTAGCGAGAGGATCCAGCGTCCCCGTATGGCCGACCTTGCGTATTCCGGAAATCCTGCGGACGTGAGCGACAACATCATGGGAGGTCATCCCCGCGGGCTTGTCTATTACCACAACACCGTTCATGCGTTGAAAGCTCAGCTTAATGTTTTAAATATGCAATCCCTGATCGCCTCGTTGACGCGTCTGCGAACCTCCGACAGCTCTCCTGAAACGCGGCAACCGGCGGCATTGACATGTCCTCCCCCGCCCAAGAGCCGGGCAACTCGCTCTACATTTGTTTTCCCCTTGGAACGGAGGCTTATTTTGAAACGCCCATCAGTCAGTTCGGAATAAAGCAGGGAAATCTCCACGCCCCGGATGGAGCGGGGAAAATCGACGAACCCCTCGGCGTGGTCGGGAAGCGCCCCGGACTCGGCAAGGGCCTTTTGCGTAACGACAAGCGAGCCCACCCTTCCTTCCTCTTCAAGGGCCAGCGTCGGCAAAACCATCGCCAGCAGACGAATCCTCCCCGGATGATCGGACTCATAGATGTTTTCGGAAATCCATTGAGGCTCGGCGCCCTTTTCGACCAGTTCAGCCGCCGCCAGCAGGGCGCCGCTCCGGGTGTTGCCATAACGAAAACCGCCTGTATCTGTGAGAATTGCGGTATAAAGACAGGTCGATATATCCCGGTTCAACGGAAATCCCATCTGCCGGATCAGGCGAAAGACAAGCTCGCCGGTAGAGCTTGCGCTCGCGTCAAGCAGGCAAACATCGCAGAATCCGCCGTTGGAAACATGGTGATCGATGTTCACGAGATGGGGAATTTTTGCAATCCTGGCCGCGTCTTTTCCAATCCGTTCCAATTCCCCGCAATCGAGGATAACGGCAACCTCGAAATCCTCAACATGGGGAACCGTCTGAACAATAAGCTCGCTGCCGGGAAGAAAAAGAAAGATTTCCGGTGTGCTGTCCTGATTGTAAACAACAGCATCTTTCCCCATACCGCGGAGCATCTGGCAAAAAGCCAGGGCCGAACCGATTGCGTCCCCGTCAGGACGCTCATGAGCCGCAACAAGAAATGTTTGATGGCGCCGGATCAATTCAACTATCTGCTGAAGCATTCCCCTCCTCTTTTTGCAAAGATTCGCCTTCCCTGTCATGAATCTCCGCGATCAGCTCTTCTATCCTTTCGCCATAGGCAAAAGAAGGGTCGTAGGAAAAAAACAGTTCCGGGGCATAGCGAAGCTGGAGCCTGCGCCCCAATTCCCGTCTCAAAAAACCGGACGCCTTTTTCAGCCCCTCCTTAACGCCCTCGCTGCACTCATTTTTTCCAAACTCCACGAAAAAAACCCTCGCCGAGCGCAGATCATCGGCCACCTTCACCCCGGTGATCGTAATAACGCCGATGCGGGGATCGCGAACCTGCTTCAACAGAATATCCGCTATCTCTATTTTGATCAGATCGGCAACGCGATCCGCCCTTTTGAAACCGCCCATTTTTTGCTCTGCCCTTGTAAGTCTACAATTTACGTTCTATCTGTTCCTTTATGTATGTCTCGACAATATCCATTGCCTTCATATCATTGAACCCTTCAATGCCGATTCCGCATTCAAAACCGGCGGCCACCTCCCTGGCATCATCCTTGAAACGCCGGAGAGAGGAAATTTTCCCCTCATAAACGACAATCCCGTCGCGGATCAGGCGAAGACTGGCCGACCGGACAATTTTACCGTCCAGAACAAAGCTGCCGGCAATGGCGCCGATTTTCGGAACGCGGAAAACCTCCCTGATTTCGGCACGGCCCTGGACAACCTCCTTGTATACCGGTTCCAGGAGACCCTCCATGGCTGCCCTTATATCCGCGATAGCATTATAAATGATATCATAAAGCTTTATGTCTATTCCTTCACTCTCGGCAAGCTCGGCAACCCGCGCGTCCGGCCGCACATTAAACCCGATTATGATCGCGTCCGAAGCCGAGGCGAGCATGACGTCATTTTCGGTAATGGTTCCTGTAGAACTGTGAATTATCTTCAGCTTTATGTCAGCCGTGCTCAATTTGCTCAATGCTTCGCCCAGGGCCTCTACGGACCCCTGAACATCCGCTTTTACAATAACCTTCAGCTCCTTGACTCCCTCCAGTATCCGCTGATAGAGCTGCTCCAGCGTCACCTTCGAAGATACGGAAAGATCTCTTTCCCGTTCCTTGCGGATCCAGTACTGCCCGATGCTTCTGGCTTTTTTCTCGTCCTCGACGCAAATGAACTCGGTTCCTACCTGCGGCACACGGGAGAAACCGACGACCTCAACCGGCATCGCCGGGCCGGCGGCGCTGATTTTCTTGCCCTGATCGTTAACCAGGGCGCGCACCCGGCCAAATTCCGTTTTGGAGACAAAGGCATCCCCCTCGTGCAACGTCCCTTCCTGAATCAGGACTGTCGCCAGCGGCCCCCTTCCCCGGTCCAGTTTGGCTTCGATAATTACACCGCGGGCGGGGCGATCAGGGTCGGCCTTCAATTCCATGATATCGGTTTGCAGGATGATCATCTCCAGAAGTTCTTCGATGCCGATCTTCTGCTTTGCCGAAACCTCGCAGAAGATGGTCTCCCCGCCCCATTCCTCGGACAGGAGATTGTACTCCGTCAGGGTCTGGCGGATCTTGCCCGGATCAGCCCCCGGCTTGTCTATTTTATTGATGGCAACGATGATCGGCACTCCCGCAACCCTGGCATGGTTGATCGCCTCGACGGTCTGATCCATGATGCCGTCGTCGGCGGCGACAACCAATACGACAATATCCGTTACCTGGGCGCCGCGCGCTCTCATCGCGGTAAACGCCTCATGTCCCGGCGTATCCAGAAAGACAATATCCCTGTTGTTGATATTGACACGGTACGCACCGATTGCCTGGGTTATTCCACCCGCCTCGCCATCGATCACGTTCGTCTGTCTTATCGCGTCGAGAAGCGAGGTCTTGCCGTGATCGACATGCCCCATGATCGTGACAACGGGCGCCCTCAGCTTGAGTTTCTCCGGGGAGTCCGCAGCTCGCTGCGTTATCTCCTCATGCTCGCCCGGGGACGCTTCCACCTGGTATCCGAAGTCCGCAGCGATCAGGGCCGCCGTATCGATATCGACCGACTGGTTGATCGTCAACATCAGCCCGAGACCAATCAGTTTGTTTATGACCTCAGACGCCTTGATTCCCATCCTCTTGGCCAGCTCGCCTACGCTGATCGCCTCGTCAACATGAATTCTTCTCTTGATCGCCTTGGGGGTTGTGATCTGCGTCTTCTTCATCTTGACCGGCGCGGGCTTCTTTTCTTCGCGCCATTTCGGACGTCTTTCCTGCTGCTCCGGATCTATCGGCAGTCCTTTTTTATCGGTAAGCTTCTTCAGAAAGGGCTTTTTCCGGGGCGCTTCCTCGCTCATGAGAACTTCAAAGGGCGCCTTTCCCACTCCCCCTTTCTTTTTCAGCTTGTCAGCCGTTTCCACGGGCTTGCCGGGTTTGCCGAAACGTGCGGCAGGGGGCATCGGAGCGCCCTCTCCTTTGCGGAATGGTTCTTTGGAAGGCGCCTGCGAAGGCCTGGCAGGGGAAGGAGCGGGCCTTTGCTCAAAGGCATGTTTTCTGGCTTCGGCCGGGGGGGTATGCCCTGTCGGGACTTCTTCTTTATGAGTTTTCTTGACGACTCCTTCAGATGCCGCCTTCTCCGGCGCGACAGAAACCGCGCGCTCTTCACGCTTGTCCTGTTTTTCGGAATGCTTTGTCTCTGCCGCAGGCGATACGCGGCTTTCCACAACGGCTGCAGGCTCTGTCGCAACAGCCTCCGGCCGGGGGACATTTGCCGGCGGAGCAGGCGGCCGGCGGATAACGCCTCTTAAAGGCTCATGCCTGTATATCGACGTCCGGACAGGAGCTTGCTGCACCGGCTCCTGTTGCACCGGCTCTTGTTGCACCGGCTCCCGCGGGGCGCTCTCCTCAACCGGGGCGGCGGCCGCTTCAACCGGCCTCTCAATCTCCACGGGCGGAATATCTTTTTTCGCCTCCGCGTTTTCTTCTTCAGCCACGGAGTCATCTGCGGCAGAAGGCACTGCCCTTCTTCTGATAACCCCGGATTTGATCCTTTTTTCAACGATCTCTTTAGTCTCTCTGGAAAGCAGTTCTGCCTGGATCCTCTCCAGTTCACTGTCTTCGAGCGTGCTCGAATGGGATTTGCCTGTGATGCCAATCTTTTCCAGTCGAGAGATCAGTTCCTTGTTTTCAAGCCCCAAATCCTTCGCCAGTTCATAAACCCTTTTTTTCGACATGCTCAACACTCTCTCCTATCGAACGTCACATCCAAAGCCATTTTCGACAATAAAATCCTATTTTTCCCCAATCTCTTGATCGATAACAATCCCCGCCCCTTTTATCCAGGCTTCCGCAGTTGCCTCGCCAACGCCAGGCAGGGCGGCAAGCTGCTCCGCATCGGCGGCGGCCAGCATGGCCACACTTTTCAAACCGGCGGCAAAAAGCTTTTCCGCGTTCGCTTCGCCTATGCCGGAAATTTCCATTAAAGCCCTGTATCCTTCTTCATCCGCCTTCGCTGCCGTCGCAGACTCGCTTTTCACATCAATCTTCCAGCCCGTCAATTTTACCGCCAATCTGACATTTTGGCCACTCTTTCCTATTGCCAAGGAAAGCTGATCATCGGGAACGATTACCTCCATCGCCCTGTTTTCTTCATCAACGAACACCCTGTTCACCTTGGCCGGGGCAAGGGCATTGCATACGTATTTTGCCTGGTCTTCGGAATAGGGCACAATGTCTATCTTTTCTCCCCTCAGCTCCTGAACAACGTTCTGCACCCGGGCGCCCCTCATCCCCACGCAGGCGCCAACGGGATCTATGTCCTTGTCCCTTGTCCTTACGGCCATTTTGGAACGTTTGCCGGGTTCCCGCGACACGTTGACAATCTCTATCAAACCCTCCGCAATTTCCGGGACCTCCAGCTCAAATAACGCCTTCAAAAATCCGGGGTGGGTGCGCGACAGGATAATCTGCGGACCCTTGGAAATCTTTTTGACCTCGCAAATAAAACTTCTTATGCGGTCTCCCCTTTTGTAAGCCTCTTTGAATATCTGCTCATTCACAGGCAACACGCCCTCTGTAGAGCCGAGATTGACAATGATGTTTCCGCCCTCTACCCTCTGGACAAAACCATTGCTTATATCGCCTTTCTTGTCATGATATTCTTCGTAGATGTTATCGCGCTCCGCGTCTTTCACCCTCTGGATAATGATCTGCCGGGCCGTTTGCACCGCAATGCGCCCGAAGGTGTTCGTTTCAATCTTGCTTCCCAGCACGTCCCCGAACTGCGCTTCCTCATCGAGGGTTGTCACCGCCGCCGCAAGTGAAATCTGGGTCTCGGGATCAACGACCTTTTCCACAACAGTCTTGAACTGAAAAACTTCGATTTCCCCTGCCTCGTCATTATAATGAGCCTCCAACTCCACGTCAGCGCCCAGTTTTTTTCGGGCAGCCATCAGCATGGCATCTTCCAGCGCCTTGATGATAACCTCTTTGTCTATCCCGCGATCCTTTCCCATCTGTTCGATCAGACGTTTTAGTTCCGCAAACATTCAAAAAACCTCCACTCTTATTCGTTAAAAATCCGGATAATTGCCGGGTTACAATGTATATTCCAGATTGGCCCTTGCAACCTTCCCCCTCGGAATCCGAAGGGCTTGACCATCCACGGACATAACAATGACCTTGCCTGCATCGCTGTCTTCATAAGCAATCAACTCGCCCCGCAAATCGCGCCTTCCTTCCAGTTTCTCCAGAAGACGGACATGCACCCGGGAACCGCAATATTTCAGAAAATCCTTGTCTCTGTGGAGCGGACGATCGAGCCCCGGCGAGGAAATTTCAAGCGTGTACTGACCAGGCGGCACATCATGAACATCTAACAGATCTCCCAGTTTGTCGCTTACCTGCGCGCAGTCGTCCACCGTTACCCCGCCCGGCTTGTCGATGTAAATGCGCACCAGCCAGCGGGTCTTCATCTTCAGGCATTCCACAAAAACAAGCTCCAGGTTGTCCGCGACAATCAGCGGCTCTGCCAGAAGTTCTATCTGTTGTTCGTACGTTTCCATTTTAAAGCATCTGCCTCAACACTTCCATGCTCGGCCTCCCCTTTTTCGAAAAAAAAAGTGGGCTCAAGCCCACTCATCAAAACCTGCCGATGATTTTGCCGTGCTACTAACACGTGCCGACAATCATTGCAAGAAGAAAATTCACGGTGCGGCAACCAGTTCGGCAGGACGAGATCGGCGCCGCTTCCTTCTGCGCCTTTTTCCCGGAACCGCGGCCACGGCCGTCAGCTCTTCCGGGCGGCTCTCGGCGGGAGAATTTATGAAGTTCTTCCACCATTCACGAGATTTTCTGCCTTCTTCCTTTGATCTGGTCGCGAATATCAGGTAGGTCATGGCGTCCGCAAACTCGGGTCTACCCGCCAGCGAGGCGGGGCGGCGGGGCGGCATCCTGTGCAGGGAGGACTGCAGGGCAAGGATGCGGCGCAGTTGACCGCCGATCCGCCCCGGAACGCAAACGGTCTTTGCCAGCTCTTCCAGAAACAACGCGCAGGCGGCATCAAGGGCCTGCAGATAGGGAACGCCGTCCCGGTGGCGAGCCAGGGCATCCTCTTCCAGGCCAGGGCCGAAGAGCATCGCCAGAAAAAGGGGAGGGGAGGGGGAAAGCCCCTTTTGGCGGAGTCGATCGAGGCTTTCCATGTTTGCCTGCAAGACCGTCGGCAGGGCGTTGTTGGCGGCAAACCAGCGAATCAGTCCGGGAAAAAGGGCGGCAAGAAGCCCGCTCTTCTCCAGAATTGCAAAAACCGGGCGGGCGGAGCCGAGCAGGAAGATCTTCAGCATCTCCTCGTAGAGCCTCGCCGGCGCGGCGCGGGCAATGGCCGGGGCAAGTTCGCAGATAACATCCCAGGTTGCCGGATCAATTGTAAAATCATGGGAAGCGGCAAAACGGACGGCACGGATCATCCGCACCGGATCTTCCGTAAACCGGACAAGGGGATCGCCGATGGGACGAATGAGGCGCTGTTCCAGGTCGCTCATTCCATTCGTGTAGTCAATTACCGAAAAATCAGCGATGTTGTAGGCCAAAGCATTGATTGTAAAATCGCGGCGGAGGGCGTCCTCTTCCGGGGTCCCGAAAACATTGTCGCGCAGGACCATTCCGTCCTCGTCCTTGAGATGACAGGGCGGACGCTTTTCGCCTGCCGTTTCTGCCGTTTCCTCTTCCCCGGGAGGCCCGGCGGCGCGAAAGGTGGACACTTCCAGAATTTCGTCCTGAAAATGAAGATGCACCAGGCGGAAGCGGCGCCCGATGATCCGGGCATTGCGAAAGAGACGTTTGATCTGTCCGGGCGCTGCATCCGTGACAATATCAAAGTCCTTGGGAATCCTTCCCAGAAGCAGGTCGCGAACGCATCCGCCCACCAGGTAGGCGACAAAGCCGTTGTCCCGGAGGCGATAAAGGGTATGCAGCGCGTTGGGGCTGATCTGCTTGCGGGATATCCCGTGTTCCTCACGGCCTATAATTCGCGGTTCCATGGCGGGCACCATATACATTGAAAACTCGAGGTGTCAATACGAATTTTCAGCGCCTCCGCTTTGCTTCAGGCGGAAAATGGGGTATGATCCCGGGAAATCGGCGGCCGTCCAAAAGCCGGTTTAAGGATGAGGTAATTGCAAAACTCCCCATTCTTGTCATTCCCGCAACGATTCTGAGCGGGAAAGCG
>CAZKHU010000024.1:0-34432 GCA_964552725.1 uncultured Syntrophus sp. | reverse complement strand
TGGCTATTGATAACTGCCTCCGGTGCCTGACCCTTTAGAAAATCTTTTTTAAAAACTTGACGCCATCGGGGAATATCGAATAACATTAAAACAGACGCGCCATGACGCCCCGCGCTCATCACAACGCGTATCTTACATCAGGCTGCACTGCCGGAGAAAAGGAGTAATGATGGGCACCATTCATAAAACAAGCTGCGTTCTCTGTTCGCAAAACTGCTAAATCATGCAAGGAGGAACCATGACCGAACTTGTGAACATTTCTATTGATAACTATATAGCAGATGTCCGTTTCAACCGTCCTGATAAATATAATGCCTTAAGCTTTGATATGATTGAGGCCATCGCCAACGCCCTCAAGAGACTGGAGGCGGAATCAGCGGTTAGGGCGGTTGTGGTGTCTGGCGAAGGCAAAGGCTTTTGCGCTGGCCTTGACCTGGAGAATTTCGCGGCGCTGCAGTCCCAGGCGGGAAATAAACTCCCTGGCCTCGTGGAGCGATATGAAGACAGGATCACTAATATTTTTCAGTACATTGCCTATGGATGGAAACAGCTTCCCATGCCGGTGATCGCAGCCATTCACGGGGTGGCGCTGGGCGGCGGCTGCCAGATCGCGCTGGGGGCCGATATCCGTTTCTGCACACCCGACGCTAAATTTTCCATCATGGAGATGAAATGGGGGTTGATCCCGGACATGAGCGTTTCCCAGACCATCCGCGACCTGTTGCCTATTGATGTGGCCAAGGAATTAATCTTCACGGGAAAAATTATCAAGGGCGAAGAAGCAGCCCGCTTGCGACTGGTCACCCACGTATGTGAAAAGCCATATGAAGAGGCCATGCTCCTGGCCAAAGAAATTGCCTCCAAAAGCCCGGATGCCGTACGCTCCGCCAAAAAGCTGTTAAATGAGGTTTGGCACGGCCATTCAGCGCGGGGGCTGCTGATGGAGTCTGAACTTGAAAATAACCTGATTGGAACTGCCAACCAACTGGAGGCTGTTTCTGCAAACTTTGCGAAACGTACGCCAGAATTCAGGAATCGGTAGCCCCGAATATGAAAATAATCCACACCTCTGACTGGCACATCGGCCGCGCCCTCCATGGACGTACGCGGTACGACGAACACGAAGCTTTTCTGGACTGGCTGGCGGCGCTCATCGAAAACGAAAATATCGACCTGCTGCTGGTCGCGGGAGACGTCTTCGACGGCAGCACCCCCAGCAACCGTGCCCAGGAGCTCTATTACCGTTTCCTCTGCCGGGTAGCCGCATCGCCGCATTGCCATGTCGTGGTGACGGCGGGGAATCATGATTCTCCTTCTTTTTTGGCTGCCCCCCGGGAACTCCTGAAGTTCCTGAATATTCATGTCGTCGGGTGCGCATCCGCGTCGCCGGACGATGAAATCGTGGTAATAAAGGGGCCGGATGACGAACCGCGGCTGATCGTCTGCGCCGTCCCCTATCTCCGCGACCGGGACATCCGCACCGCCGAAGCCGGTGAAAGCGTTGATGAAAAGGAACAAAAGATTATCGCCGGCATCCGAACCCATTACCGGAAGATCTATGACGCGGCCCAGGCAAAACGCACTTTACTGAACAGGGATGTGCCCATTGTCGCAATGGGGCATCTGTACGCCGCCGGCGGCAAGACCGTTGACGGAGACGGTGTGCGCGAGCTCTACATCGGCTCGCTGCTCCATGTCGGAACGGATGTCTTTCCCGAAACCATCGACTATCTGGCCCTCGGGCATCTCCACATCCCGCAGACGGTAGGCGATTCCAAATTCATCCGCTATTCCGGCTCGCCGCTGCCAATCGGCTTCGGGGAGGCCGATCAGGAAAAGAGCGTAGTTCTTGTGGATTTCTCTGAACAAAAACCAACCGTTGCCACCATCCCGACTCCCCGTTTCCAGGAATTGCGGAGCCTGAAGGGAGACTGGAAGGCCATTTCCTGCAAGCTCATGGATCTGAAGGAAAAAAAGAGCAAAGCATGGCTGGAGATCATCTACGAGGGGAGCGCTACCGCCGCTGATTTGCAGACACGTCTTGAAGAAACCGTCGGAGGAACGGGCATGGAGATTCTCCGCGTCAGGAACAACCGGCTGCTTTCACAGGCCATGAGCGGGCAGACCGGGGCAGAGACGCTGGACGACCTGACCCCGGATGAAGTTTTCGAACGCTGCCTGGAAGCGCGCAATGTTTCCGCGGAACGGCGTCCGGCCCTTTTGAGCGCCTACAGGGAAATCTTGGTCTCGTTAAACGAGCAGGATTCGCAGGCAGAATAGGGGGAATATCCATGAGAATCCTCGGCATTCGCTTCAAAAACCTCAATTCGCTGACAGGCGAATGGCAGATCGATTTTACCCATCCGGCTTATCGCGCCGGCGGCATCTTTGCAATTACCGGACCGACAGGCGCAGGCAAGACTACTGTCATGGACGCCATCTGCCTGGCCCTTTACGGAAGGACGCCCCGCCTCGACAAAATCACGAAGGGCGGAAACGAGATCATGTCCCGCCAGACCGGCGAATGCTTTGCGGAGGTTGCCTTTGAGACGGCGAAGGGCCGCTACCGCTGCCACTGGAGCCAGCGCCGCGCCCACAGAAAGGCGGACGGAGAGCTCCAGCAATCCCGGCATGAAGTGGCGGACGCCGACTCCGGTCAGCTCATCGAATCCCGAATCGCCCAGGTCGGCGAATTCATCGAACAGGCAACCGGGATGGATTTCAACCGTTTCACCCGTTCTATGCTTCTTGCCCAGGGGGGATTTGCCGCCTTTCTTCAGGCCTCGCCCGACGAACGCTCTCCAATCCTCGAACAGATCACCGGCGCCGAAATCTACAGTCAAATATCCATGCAGGTTCACGAACGCCGCGCGGCGGAACTAAAAAAGATCGAGCTGCTGCAGGCTGAACTAAACGGGACCAGGGTGCTCGGCACAGCCGAAGAGCTGGAATTGCGCAATCTTCTGCAGGAAAAACGGAAACGGGAAGCGGAACTTGCCGACAGAATGAAGGAAAAGACAGCAGCTTTGACCTGGATCGAGGGAATGACAATTCTGGAAAACGAAATCGCTGAGCTGGAAAAAACGAAAAGCAAGTTAGAGAAAGACCGGGAGTCTTTTGGACCGGAAGCCCACCGCCTGGAAAAGGCGCGCCGGGCCCTCGAACTGGAAGGCGACTACCGGGCGGCAACTGCCCTGCGGGAGCAGCAGAATCTGGAAATAGCGGAACTTCATGAAGCCCGGGACCTTCTTCCGGAAAAAGAGAAGGCTGGCGCTACGGCGCTCGCGGCGAGGCTGCTCGCTGAGAATCTTCTGAAGGAAAACCAATTCCGGCAACTTACGGAGGGGGAACTGATCAAAAAGACCCGCGCCTTCGATATCCGCCTGGAAGAGCAGGAAAAGCGGCTCGTTGAAAAAAATCGGGAAATCGCGGATGACGAAACAAAGGTGAAGAACTGCGCAATCGGCATCGGGCATGGACAACGGGAACTGGCTCAGGTCCGCTCCCTTCTGGGAGCGCTCCGGGACTATCAGACAAGGCACACTGCCGACGCGGCGCTGCTGGCCAACATGAGCGCCATCGAGCGGGGGATATTCCTCCTTGGCGAGGCCGGCGCAAAAGCTGGAAAGGCGGCGGAAGACCTCTCCCGGGCAGCGATAAAAAGGGAATCGATCAGCGCCGCATTTGCAGAAAGAGAGATTGCCCATGAAATATCCCGCCGGGAATTTGAAAAGAGTCGGAATGATCTCAGAAATCTGGCTGAGGAAGTCATCAAAATCCTTGGGGAGCGCGACCTCGGTCAATGGCGCGTCGAACTGGATTGCCTCAAGGAACGGGGCGCCCTGCTGCTTCAGGCCGAAGAAGCGCTGACAGGGATCGTCCGGACAACCGCTCTCATCGAACAGCTTGCCGCAAGCAGGGAAAAATTAAACGCCGGACATGCGGGGATTCTGGCTGAGACCTCCAGGCACGGCGGGCAGAAAATCGCTCTGGATAAAGAGATCGCCGCTCTTGAAACGCAAGTGTCGCTCCTTTGCCGTATTCGCGACCTTGAAGAAGAGCGGAAAGGTCTTCTGGACGGATGCCCCTGCCCTTTGTGCGGCGCGCTCGAACACCCTTACGCAATGGGGAATGTTCCGGTTCTGAATGAGGCGGAGACAAAACTGAAAGACCGGAAGGATGAGCTAAGGGAAGCATCGCAGCAGCTCGTGAAAATGGAATCGGTCAGGATAAGGACGGAGGCGGAGATCGGGCGCGTCGAACGGGAACTTGCGGAAAAGAAAGAAATCCTTGATGCGGATCAAAAGCGCTGCGCCGCCCTCCTGCGGAAACTGGCGATAGAGGTTCTCCCGTCGGAACAACCGGGAAGGATTCGCGCAGGCATTGCCGAGGCCGAGGCAAAAATTTCGGAGACATCGCTAATTATCGGTCTTGCAGAAGAGCGGGAGCGGCAGGAAAAATCGCTCCGCCTCTCTCTGGAAAACGCCGGAACGCGCTTTGCGGGCGAGGAAAGGGCGCTTCAGGAAAAGCGTCACCAACATGCAACCGCCATTAGCGACTGCGAACGCCTGACCAAAGAATGCGCCACGCTTGCAGAAGAGCTTGAAAAAATTAAAACCTCGCTTCTTGCCGACGTCGAGCCGTTTGGAATACTCCGAATTCCTCCGGGGAACCCCTCTGCAATCCTGGCCGAGCTGACCCGGCGCAGGGATGACTGGCAAATTAAGGAACGGGAATTGACCGGCCAGGAAAAGAAGGTCGAGACGCTGAAAGCCGTGATTGAAAAGAATGAAGCACTGCATGAGAGCCTGAAACAGGCCCTGGAGGTTAAACGAAGGGATTGCGACCGCCTCAGGGATGAACATGACTCACTGCAGACGTCCCGCAGGGAATTATTCGGGGATAAAAGCGCCGACGAGGAAGAAAAACGGCGGGAGGCGGACGTGACGCAGGCCCTGAAAAATATGGAAAGTGCCCGTGAAAATTGGCTCAAAGCCGAAAAGGAACTCAGCTTTCTGCAAGAAAGGATCGCCTCGCTGCAACAAAGAACAGCCGGACGTGCGCCGGAGCTCTCCATGGCGGAGGGGCAATTGCGGGGAAAGATCAACAGCGCAGGATTTGCGGACGAAACGGACTATCGCACAGCGTGCCTGCCGATAAAAGAGCGCGAGTTCCTTGCTGAAAAGGAAAAAACCCTGCTCCGGAAAGAAACGGAACTTGCGGCCCGGGTTAAGGATCGCCTTGAGTCCCTGACCATGGAACGGGAGAGAAAAATCACCGAAGAGCCCGCCGGAGCGCTGCTGGAAGCAATCCGGACAGGGGATGACGAATTAAAGCGGTTGAGGATGGAGATAGGCGGAATTACCAGGGAGTTGTCCGACAATGAGTTGCATAAAGACAGCCAGCGGGAGGGTCTGCGGAAGATTGAACTGCAGAAGGGGGAAACACTCCGCTGGGATGAGCTGCACGATCTGATAGGTTCGGCGGATGGAAAAAAATTTCGGAACTTTGCCCAGGGATTGACCTTTGAGATAATGACGGTTCATGCCAATCGCCAGTTGCGGGAGATGACGGATCGGTATCTTCTCGTTCGCGACAAGCGGCAACCCCTGGAACTGAACGTCATCGACAATTACCAGGCCGGAGAAATCCGTTCAACGAAGAATCTTTCCGGCGGCGAGAGTTTTATCGTGAGCCTGGCCCTGGCCCTTGGCCTCTCCCGGATGGCCAGCCGGAATGTCCGGGTAGATTCGCTCTTTCTCGATGAAGGATTCGGCGCCCTCGACGAAGACGCGCTGGAAACGGCCCTGGAAACGCTGGCAGGACTTCATCAGGAGGGCAAGCTCATCGGCGTCATCTCCCACGTTGCCGCGCTGAAGGAACGCATCGCCACCCAAATACAGATCACTCCCGAGGCGGGCGGCCGCAGCAGTCTGGGCGGACCCGGCTGCCGGAAGCTTTAATTTAATATTTTTAACCATTGACAAATAACAACCGAATCCATATTTATGCAAGGGCAAGCTAAAACAAGGAGGCTGATTCTTGGACGATATTTATAAATGCAAGAAAAACGGACGCGTAATCAATGCAGTTTGTCCGGAAAACACGTGCGACTGGTATCTGAAAAGTGAAACGCACTATAATTGCACCTGGGTAGCCTGTAATTACGGACCGTTCACCCTTGAAGAAGTCGGGGAAATGATGGGGGTAACCCGTGAGCGCATAAGGCAGATCGAGGCAAAGGCGCTCAAAAAGCTGCAACACAAGAAAAGAAGGGATCAGCTCCGTGATTTTGCATCGCCCGACAATGAATGGGATGCAATATAAACATTTTCAGGGGTGAGTTTCCCGGCCTTTTCTGTTTTTCAGGGATTCCATGAAATCGTTCATGAGTTTCTTTCTTTCTGATCCGGAGAAAAGCAGCGCCTCGGTGTCGCACTCCAGCTCAAGGGCGGAATACTTGTCCAGGTTGGGGGCTATGCTTGCCATTTTCTTGACATAGGTAATCGTTTCCGGAGAACGCCTGGCAAGCTCAGCGGCAGTCGCCTCCGTTTCCGCCATCAAATTTTCCGGCGAAACAACCCTGTTTACCAGACCAATGCGCAACGCCTCCTTGGCGCCGATTGGCTCGCCGAGCATAGTAAGCTCCTTGGCCTTGGCCATGCCCACAAGCCGCCGCAGCGGATCAAAAAGGGGATTCAGTCCAAACCGCAGCTCCGGGTGGCCGAATATGGCGCTTTCCGAGGCGATGATCAGATCGCAAACCGTGATCAGATTGAACCCTCCGCCCAACGCCACGCCGCCTACGGCGGCTATAACCGGCTTGGGAAAGGAGTATATCCCCTTCAGGGTCCTGAAAATCGAATTAAAATACTGTTTTATTTCCGTATCCGGGATGGCCGACATCTCTTTGAGATCCATTCCTGCCGAGAAAACATAATCGCCGCCGGTAAGAACAACGACATTGACGTCGCTGTCCGTCTCGAGGAGGATGAAGCAGTCCTCCAAATCTCTGCGCGCATCCTGAGAAAGCGCATTCAATTCCGCGGGTCTGTTCAGTTTCACAATTGCATAACCCGTTTTTTTTTCTAAGAGAATCGTCTTGAAGGTCATGATAAATAGGCCTTTACTGCAACAGATAGAAAGCGCCCGTTGAGTCTGCCTTGTTTCCGCTGACAGCTTCAACAAGACCCGATGCCATGCTTCCGGATAAATAATTCAGGAAGCCTTTCTTCTTTTTCGTACCGTGAACTATTTCCGGTTTTCCCTCCAGTCCGGAAAGTCGTCCGGCGAGAATGACTGCATCCTGAAGACCGCCAAGACCGTCGACAAGCCCGCGTTCTTTTGCCTGTCTTCCCGAAAAGACGCGGCCATCGGCAATCTGTCTTACGTCTTCGAGAGGAAGCTTGCGATTTTTGGCAATGACCTGGACAAACTGATCGTAGATGTCGTCAACAATGCCTTGGACAAGGGCCTTCTCTTCCGTCGTCATTTTTCTTGTCGGCGATCCTATATCCTTGAATTTTCCGCTTTTTATCACATAGGAGCTGACGCCGATCTTCTTCATCAACTCTTCGACGTTCGCGTAATGCATGACAGCAGAAATGCTTCCGGTTATCGTGCCCGGATTGGCGAGAATACGATCTGCGGCCACCGCGATCATGTATCCGCCGGAGGCCGCAACCGATCCCATTGACACTACAACCTTCTTCTTTTTTTTGAGTTCGAGAACAGCCTGATATATCTCCTGGGACGGCGCTACCCCGCCGCCGGGAGAATCAATCCTCAGGACTACGGCGCGAATCCGCTGATCTTCGGCAAAATCCTGTATCTGCTCAACGACCTCCTCGGACTCGCTGATAATCCCCTCAATTGGAACGATCCCTACCCGGCCATTCAAGGCAAAAGAATGCCGGCCTGCGGCAAAGAACCCGAATCCATAAATAAAGACAACGGAGACGAGTCCTGCGCACGCCAATAAAACCATTCCCAATATAACCGGGTGCTTTCTCATATATCAAAGGGCTTTTCGAAAGCTAATTATCCGTATCGATAATCTTTATATCGGCAAGCGCCTGACTGAGGCTTGAACCGATATTCTCCTGATTGTTTATATACTGATTCGCCTGCTTCCCCTCCGACCCCTTTGTCGAGCTCGCCTCCGTTTCCAGATCCTTTATGCTCAGGCGAATTTTCCTGCTTTTCGGGTCGACGTTCTTGACAACGGCCGATACTGCATCGCCGACGGAGAACAGTTCGGAAGAAGATTTTACCCTCTTGGAGCTGAGTTCGGAGATGTGCACAAGCCCCTCCATTCCCTCTTCGATCTCAACAAATACACCGAATTCGGTAATATTGGTCACCTTGCCGTTTACGACGGCGCCCGGCAGATATTTCTCACTCAATTCCTCCCAGGGATTCTTTTCAATCTGTTTGAGCCCCAGAGAAAATTTTTCATGCTCGACATCGATATTGAGCACCATGGCCTCGATAGTCTGCCCCTTTTTGTAAATCTCGGCAGGCTGCTTCACCCGCTGCTTCCAGGAGATGTCGGACAGGTGAATAAGCCCGTCAACGCCCTCTTCCACTCCGACGAAAATTCCGAAGTTGGTAATATTTCTTATCACACCGGTAACGATGCTTCCCTCGGGATATTTCTCTTTAAGGGCTTCCCAGGGATTGGCGGTTATCTGCTTCAAGCCAAGAGAAATGCGCTTTGTGTCGGTATTGATATTGAGCACCATCACATTTATCACCTGCCCGATCGCCAATACCTTCGAAGGATGCTTCACCTCCCTTGTCCAGAACATCTCCGACACGTGAATCAATCCCTCAACGCCCGGTTCGAGTTCGACAAAAACGCCATAATCGGTAATATTTACCACCCGGCCCTCAACAACCGAGCTTATCGGGTACTTATCCTTGATCGTTTCCCACGGATTCTCAGTCAACTGCTTGAGGCCAAGCGCGACACGCTCCTTCTCCCTGTCAAAGGAGAGAATCTTCACCCTGATCCTTTCTCCCTTGGAAAAATGGTCGGCGGGACGGGTTATCCTGCCCCAGGAAATGTCGGTTACATGCAGCAAACCGTCTATTCCGCCCAGGTCGATGAAGAGACCATAGTCCGTTATATTTTTAATCACACCCTCAACAATTTTGCCTTCTTCGATATTCAGGAGGGTTTCAACCTTCTCCGCCTCCCGGTCCTTTTCCAGAATCGACCTTCTTGAAAGGACGACATTGTTCCGTTTGCGGTCGTACTTTAAAATATTAAATTCCAGCACCTGGCCAACATAGCGATCGAGATCCCTGACCGGGCGGACATCAACCTGCGAACCGGGCAGAAATGCGGGGATGCCGATATCGACAGACAGGCCGCCTTTTACCCTCTCGAGAACGGTGCCTTTAACGGGGGCGTTTTGCTCGCAGGCAATCTTGACATCATCCCATATCTTGATTTTGGCAGCTTTATCGCGGGACAGAACAAGGTTGCCGTCCTGGTCGCGGCGATCGACGAGTACTTCAATCTCGTCCCCGATGTTGAAGACAACATTGCCATTTTCGTCGCTTATCTCACGAGCGGGGATATATCCCTCCGTTTTCCATCCCACATCCACCATGACGGTGTCTGTGTTGATCTGCACAATTTTGCCGATCAAAACATTGCCCAACTGTACGGACTGAAGGCTTTGCTCGTAAAGCTCCTTGAAATCCATGCTCTCTTCTTTTTCGCCGGAAAAATCATCTGTATTGTCGACAATTTCCTTCTCCCCGGCCACATCGCCTGCCTGCTGTTTCAAGATTTCGTTACCGTCGTCAACCATTAACCCAATACCCCCTGAAGATTTATAATTTTAGAACCGATAGGCCAGATAGCATACGAATTTTAAATTATCAAGGAATTTCAAATAAAAACCCTCAAACCTTTTTTTCGAACCCCGTTGTCAGAAATTTAGACGGCCTTCTATCGCAAGGGACATGTCCTCAACAACTTCGGCAATTGATTTATCGGTGGAATCGACAAGAACGGCATCCCGGGGCATCACGAGCGGGGAAACCTTCCGTTCCCTGTCCTGGCGGTCGCGGTTGACGATGTCATCTTCAACGCCTGCAAGATTTGCCGGCTCGCCCTTTGCGATAAGCTCCAAATATCTTCTTTTGGCTCTTTCCTGTACGGATGCCTCCAGGTAGAACTTGACCTCGGCATCGGGAAAGACAACCGAGCCCATATCCCGTCCTTCCGCAACTACCCCTCCTGCGGCGCCGATTTTTCGCTGAATGTCGAGCAGGTTTTCCCTGACGGCCGGGATTGCGGAAATTTTCGAGGCGAGCAGACCGATCTTCTCGGAGCGGATCAAAGTCGAAACATCCCTGCCATTTGCGGAAATCCGAAAAATCCCCGCTTCATTTCCTACGTCTATCCGGGCATTTCTGGATATCTCCGCCGCGCTTTCCTCCGTTTTTTCTCCCGGATACTCATCCACGAGATACGCCAAAGCCCGGTAAAGCGCCCCGGTATCGAGATAAAAAAAAGAGAATCGCGCCGCGACAAGCTTGCTGATTGTGCTCTTGCCTGCGCCGGCAGGGCCATCGATCGTAACGACAGGCTTCTTTCTCATGATTTTTTCACTCCTTGCAATAAAAATGGGGAGAAAAATGATGCCGCGGCAACTCCTAGGGAGTCAAACAAGACATCAAACAATGATGAGTCACGGCCAGGAACAAACGACTGATGCCATTCATCCGTAAACGCATAGATGATGCCGACAAAGATCGTTGCTGTCAAAGCGCGCTTTCGCCCAGGGCAACCATCCATGTTTGAAAACCAGCGATATAAAAAAACGCCCAGAATGAAATATTCGATAAAATGGACTATTTTGTCAAAGCCAAGGAAAGAGGGAACCTCGTCAGGAAAACGTGAAAGAGAGGAAAGGAAAAAAATAAGCGAGGCGTAAACAAAAGCAGGGCCGGCCCAATAAATCCCCTTCAGAAAGCGATCCCGGTTTACATGCGCCATAATCACCCGTCCCTTCCATTTATCCAATATCTCTTTTGCCCTGCTTTCCGCCGTCGCCGCCGACTGGAAGGATTGTCGCATCGACAATCCTTGCAAGAGATAAGAAGATTGGGCCTATAGCATATCGCTGATCAAACTTTCAAGCCTGCCTTAAAATTAAAATGCGGGATTGATTATTGAACGGCAAAAGAGATAAGATAGGTCTCCCTTGGCCAAAAGAGGGGAGAGGGATTTGAAAATGCATGCCAAAAAAAACAAAACTTTCCAGAAAGCATCTCTTTTGCTTTTTCTTCCTGTTTTCATTTTTCTTCATGCATCTCTTGCGCTGGCGTCATTCACCCTTGATGACGAGAAAAAGCTTGGAAAAGAATTTTACGATAAACTGGAAAAAGACGACCTCATTTTGCATGACGACCGAACAACCGCTTATTTAAACAAGCTGGGGAAACTGCTTTTGTCCAACAGCGACAAGCGCCCCTTCGATTACCGGTTTTCAATAATCCGCAGCTCGGGAATTAACGCCTTTGCCACGCCGGGCGGTTACATCTACGTCAATCAGGGGTTGATTAATCTTTCTGAAAATGAAGGCGAGCTGGCCGGGGTGCTGGCGCATGAAATAGCCCATGTCAACGGCAGGCATATCGCGGAGATGATTGATCGCTCGAAAAAAATTAATATTTCAACCCTCGCGGCGATAATAGCCGGCGCTTTTCTCGGGGGTGGAGGCGAGCTGACCGCCGCAGTCACCAGCTTTTCAGTCGCTGCCTCGACAGCGCTTTCACTGCAATACAGCCGCGAACATGAGGAGGCAGCCGATCGCGCCGGGCTTTCCTATCTTGCTGCCTCAGGGTACAACGGCAAATACATGCTCGATTTCCTCAGGGTCATGAGGAGATACGAATATTACTCAAGCACTGTTCCGTCATATTTTTTTACCCATCCCGGGACTGAAGAGAGGATAGGCTATATCGACACCCTGCTCCAGACAACCTACAAAAAGGGCGGGGCGGAACAGATTGTCGGCGGGCTGAAAAGGATACAGACTATTCTGCGGCTCCAGGAGAAAGATTCATCTGCCAATCTGAAGTTTTTCGGCGAGGAAATAGCGGCTGACAGGAATAATCTTGACGCCCTGTACGGTCTTGCCGTTACAGAGGAAAAAATCGGGATGGCAAGCGAAGCCGCGGCGCATTTTCAAAGAGCGCTTGCCTTGAACGGCAACGATCCCGATATCCTCCGGGACTTTGGAATCTTCCTGTTCAAGCTGGGAAAATTCACCGAAGCGACTCTCTATCTGCGCCAGGCAATCGGCATCGGCCCTGACGACGCCACCGCTAATCTATTTTTGGGAAAAACCCTTCTGGCGGCCGGAAAGATTGACGAGACAGTTGATTTTTTAAAAACGCTGGAGAAAAATAGCCCCGACAATCCTGATGTCCTCTACGACCTTGCAGTCGCTTACGGAAGGGCCAACCGGAAAGACCAGTCCCATTATTATTTCGGCCGCTATTTCAAAATGAAAGACAAGAAGGAAAGCGCCCTTTTTCACTTCCAGGCAGCCCTGAAGGAACTACCCCCAAATGACAAAAAGGCTGAAGAAATCCGAAAAGAAATAGACTCTCTTAAAAATCCGGCCCACAACAAACAACCGCCGGTATCCCCCAAATCATCGGGCGACGTCTTTTTTCCCCGCTAATTCACGAAGCGCATACTCTTCATGCAGTCTCTCTTTTTTAAACAGCCCCAAAATATCCGGATCTATGTGCAAATCCCCGGCCATCTTTTCCAGAATAAACATCGTTTCGGAAAGGGTGTTGCCCTTCTTGTAGGGTCTGTCCGAAGCGGTAAGCGCCTCAAAAATATCCGCCAAAGCGATGATTCTCGCCTGCAGGGGAAGCTGCTCCGCGGCGAGTCCCCGCGGATATCCTCTGCCGTTAAGAGCTTCGTGATGGGACGACGCATAATGCGGCACATGCTTCATTTTCTCGGGAAAAGGCAGTTGCGAGAGAATCCTGTCCGTCATCACGGCATGATTCTGAATGATCTCGCGTTCTTTTAATGTCAGGGTTCCTCTGCGCACGGCAAGATTTTCCACCTCATCCGGCGAAAGCAGCGGCTGAGTTATGCCATCGATTTGCAATGTCGTCATTCCGATCTTCCTGAGGCGGGAAATCATTTCATCGGACATGAATTCGCCGCCTTCGTTCGCCTCCGTCAGAAAACTCAGCTCATCCCGGAGCGTTTTCTCCATCTCTTCCCTTGCGGAATAATAGTCCGAATTAAGAAGCGCATCCTTCTGCTGCGTCCCGATCGATGTCTCCAGTTTATGAAGATTGAACTTCGTTTTGTACAATTCAATCCGCAGTTTAATAATTTCAATACGATCAACAATCATCTGCAGTTTTGTTTCCTTATCGACAATATGCTCCGGGGTTGTAATCTTTCCCACGTCATGAAGCCAGGCAGAGGTTTGCAGCTCTTTAAGCTCGTCTTCGGAAAATTCGACCTCCGCAAATGGCCCCTCTTTCGCTGCGTTGATTTTTCCGGCAATTTGCATCGTCAGCTCCGCGACCCGGCGAACATGCCCGCCGGTGTATGGTGATTTCTCGTCTATCGCCACGGCAATGGCGCGGATAAAGGATTCCAGCAAATCCTGAAGTTCCTGAATGAGGCGTTTGTTGGAAAGGGCGACGGCCGCCTGGGAAGCGAATGATTCTGTTATTTCGAGGCTCACCGGCGAAAAAGAGCTGATTCTGCCGCCCTCCGCAGCATTCAACAACTGCAAAACGCCAATCACCGTCTCTTCATGATCCTTCATCGGCACAACAAGCATCGACCGGGAGCGGTAGCCGGTGCTGCGGTCAAAATTCCGCGTTCCCTCGAAATCAAACCCCGCATATTTATAAACATCTTCAATATTGACGGTTGCCCCCGTCAACGCGACATGGGCGCAGACATGGCGGTGATTGGGCAATCCATCCGAATCAAGCAACGGCACAGGCTGCCATGTTATTCTTTCCCCTTTTCCGCCCATCTTGATTTTCAGGCTGCTCGTCTGGACAATGGCGAACTGCAGCTCGGTCCTGTCCTCCGAAGTGATGTAGAGAGTGCCGCCGTCCGCATTCGCAAGTCCCTTCGCCTCTTCCAGAATCATTTCCAGAAGGCGCTCAATGTTTCGCTCACTGGAAAGGGCTGTCCCAATCTTGGTAAATTTTTGTAGAAGCCTGATATTATCTTTTGCAAGATCATAAAGCGCTTCACGGGCTTGCACAGATGAAGAATCTGAAGGAGGGTTTTCCGGCATTCGAGTATCCCCGTTCCCAATTATTGTCATGGAAGAGTCGTCTTTGCCCGTTATCCGCTTACAAACAGAAGATCGGCGATCCGGCACAGGAAATGGAAAGTTTGTTCAGCGGATAATAACATGCAGTTCTTCAGATTCAAACTCTTTTTTAAAAGCGGAAAACTCTTCGGGCAAATATGTAGTTTCGGAGAGAAAATCGCTGCTCAATGTTTTGACGGGGGCAAACCCCTGCAAAGCGTAATATTTTGCCCCCTTTATCAATTTCACAACCCGGACAAGGTCATTACGATCAAGCAGGGAACTAACCATCGTGGTTCTGAATTCATGTTCAGACCCGGCAGAAATAATCAGAGAAATGCTTTTCCGAATATCATCGGGGTCAATGTCAACGCCGGCAATCCGGGGATATTTATCGAGCGGCCCTTTTACGTCCATCGCCCAGAAATCGACAAGCTGCCTTTTTATCAGCTTTTCGATTGCCGCCGGGTTCGAACCATTGGTATCCAGCTTTACAAGGTATTCAAAATCTTTTACCTTTTGCAGAAAATCCTCAAGGTCGGGCTGCAGGGTCGGCTCGCCCCCGGTTACCGATACCGCCTCCAGTTTGCCTCTCCTCTTTTCCAGAAAAGAGAAAACTTCCTCCTCGGAGAAAACGGGGCCGTATCTTTGCGGGTCGACAAGCTCGGGATTGTGGCAGTATGGACAGCGAAAATTGCAACCCTGGGTGAAAATGATCGCACAGATTCGCCCAGGGTAATCTATCAGAGAAAATTTTTGCAGTCCCCCGATTTTGATTGTCAGAACCTGTATTCCTTCCGAAGATTGTACTCTTCTTTCTTACCCTTGTTCCACTGCTTGACCGGGCGCAGATATCCGACAACGCGGGAGTAAATTTCGCACTCTTCCCCGCAGGTCGGACAGGTCTCCTGCTCGCCCGTGAGATATCCATGCCCGGGGCAAACGCTGAACGTCGGGGTAAAGGTAACGTACGGCAGATGATAATTCGTGCAGATCTTTTTAATCAGCGACTTTACCGCCCGGTGATCGGATATGCGTTCCCCGGCGAAGGTGTGAAACACGGTGCCTCCGGTATATTTACACTGGATCTCGTCCTGAAGATCAAGGGCATCGAAGACATCGTCGGTATAGTTTACCGGAAGCTGCGTCGAATTTGTATAGAACGGCTCCGCCTTCCTTTCCCGTATATTTTCTTCATCGGCGCAGATGATTTCCGGGTATTTTTCCTTGTCGATTCTCGCCAGACGGTAAGAGGTTCCCTCGGCAGGGGTCGATTCGAGGTTGTAGTTGTTTCCTGTTTCTTCCTGGAATTTCACAAGCCGCTCCCGCATGAAATCCATCACCTTCTTTGCAAAGAGCTGACCTTCCGGGCTTGCAATGTCCTTTCCCAGGAGGTTGAGACACGCCTCGTTCATCCCCACCAGACCAATCGTGGAAAAGTGATTCTTCCAGTACTGGTCGAACCGCTGCTTGACGCTGCGCAGATAGTACTTTGTATACGGGTAGAGGTTGTTTTCGGTGAAGCTCTCCAGAACCTTGCGCTTTATTTCCAGACTTTCCCGGGCAACGTCCATCAGGCTGCTTAGTCTCTCCAGAAACGACTCCTCCGTATCGGCAAGATAGCCTATTCTCGGCATATTGATCGTGACCACCCCGACTGAACCGGTCAGGGGATTGGAGCCGAAAAGCCCGCCACCGCGCTTTTGCAGTTCGCGGTTGTCTATCCGCAGCCGGCAGCACATGCTCCGGGAGTCCTCCGGATTCATGTCCGAATTGATAAAATTCGAAAAATAGGGAACGCCGTACTTTGCCGTCATTTCCCAGAGGCCGGCCATTTTGGGGTCATCCCAGTCAAAACCTTTTGTTATATTATATGTGGGAATCGGAAAGGTAAAAACCCGCCCTTTGGCATCCCCGTTGGCCATCACCTGCAAAAAAGCCTTGTTGAAGAGATCCATTTCCTCCTGAAACTCCCCATATGTCTCTTTCTGCAATTCTCCGCCGACAATGACGCTTTTCTCGGCATAATAGCCGGGCACCCGTACATCGAGCGTCACGTTGGTAAAGGGGGTCTGAAAGCCGACCCGGGTCGGCACGTTGATATTGAAGATGAACTCCTGCAGGGCCTGTTCCACCTCCTGATAGCTGAGCTTGTCGTAGCGGATGAACGGGGCCAGAAGCGTGTCAAAATTGGAAAATGCCTGGGCGCCGGCCGCTTCTCCCTGCAATGTATAGAAAAAATTGACCACCTGCCCCAGCGCGCTGCGCAGATGCTTCGCCGGCTTGCTTTCCACCTTGCCGGAAACTCCCCGGAATCCCTCCATCAGCAGATCGTACAAATCCCAGCCGACACAGTAAACGGAAAGCAGACTCAGGTCGTGGATATGAAAATCTCCTTCCGAGTGGGCCTTGCGAACCTCCGGCGGGTATATTTCGTTGAGCCAGTAAGTCTTGCTTATCTCGGAAGAAATGTAGTTGTTGAGTCCCTGCAGCGAATAATCCATATTGCTGTTTTCGTTTATCTTCCAGTCGGTTCTGTTCAGATATTTGTCGACCAGGTCCGTCTGCATCCGGTTTGTTATATCCCGGAGGCGGGCGTGCTGATCGCGATAAATAATGTATGCCTTGGCGGTCTTTTTGTAGGAAGAAGCGAGCAACACCTCCTCCACAATGTCCTGAATGTCTTCGACCGTTGCGGTGTTGCCGTCAAAGACCTCTTCCGCGAGATTCAGGACGCGGATGGTCAGCTTTTTGGCCGCCTTGTAATCAAATTCTCCGGTCACCGCTCCCGCCTTGGCGATCGCATTGGTGATCTTTTCCGCATCAAATTTTACCAGTCTTCCGTCCCGCTTTTTTATCTGTGCCGGCATTGAGCCCCTCCTGATTATTGTATGAATGCCAAAAGATGACGATTAAACAAAACCCAATATGTTGTACTTTGGCGCCTTTAATATCACCATATATAGATAAGTCAAGAAATTTTTTTTTCTTCTTCCCCGTCAAGATGCAAAGAAAATTATCCCTCCCCGACAATGACGGCAGCGCTTCCGGCGAGATATCAAAAGCTTGCCTTCTTTGGGGGAGCATTGTATATCTGCCGACAGATTGAAAAAAATAAAGGGACTTATCCGTAAATGGGACTTGAACAACTTCAGGAATTATCCTTGAAAGGTTTTATGGCGCAGGCGGAAGGCCTGCGTTTATATGAACTGGCGCGGGCAGCCTCCCGGCTCGGCCCCTGCCTGGAAACATCGGCATTTTCAACCATGCCGGGAGCCTTGACGCTTTCGGCTACTTTGCCCTGTATTGCTGGAGTCCGGTACAATCGATCAAGCGGTCAAGGTTACGCAAAGTAAATACCTTGCCCCTCGTTGCGATCAGCATCTTCTTCATGTCCTCGCGGCGCACCCCGAACCCTCGCCCGGCAATGCAGGCTATTACCTCGTATTTTGGCTTATCCGATGGTTGCCCGGCCATGCTCAGCGCCCCCAAATGCTGGATTCGGGTAGCCTTGTCGCGGGCCGTGCCGTCGTCCTCCGTAATTTTTGCCTCGATGATAATCCGGGGATTGAATTCGCTCGGGACAATGAAATCAGGCGTTTGATCGAATCCCGGTATTCGCTCTGCCCGCTTGGTCTTCCGGTAACTGATACCGGCTTTGCTCAGCACATCCTCAACCGCTGCCTCAAGGCTGTCTCCGACAAGATCACTGACAGAATCGCGGTGACCGGCAAATGGTCGCCCAAGAAAACGCTCGTAGAGTAGCATTGCATAGGGAACACCCATTCCTGCCAACGTCTGTACTCCGGAAATACCTGTTTTTGTATCAGCCTTGTCGAGACGATGGATTTTATCTGTTGCAGCCGGAGGCGCCCCTGCTTTCAGCAAACGGCAAGCGGTTTCGATCAACGCCTTCAATCGTTCGACAGTTAATTTGCTATTGGCAATAGGCGAAAGCGGCGATAAACGTATTTTTCGGTCCAGGGAGCGGACAAAACCCTGGCTGACTTCAATTCCTGTCTGCACGGTGGCGAGATACGCCCATTCCGGCGGTGTGAATCCCAGCATGGTCCGTAACACCAGGATAACAATGGGAGCTTCAGTAGTATTTTTAAGCAACAAATCTGGTTCAAGTAAGGTAAAACTCTTAGTCGCTTGTTTCAGCACCTCGTAACCCTGTTCAAAAACTGGATAGTCGATAAACCCGAGACCTTTCGGCATGATGAGAAATTCCGATTCCAAGCATGAAAAAACCGCTGTAACTAACGTTTCGATATCCACCTTAACTTCGGCAAAAGGCAACTCAAAAGGATATTTCATCATCAACTCCCCCATATGAAATCCTGTTTTCCTGAACATAATCATAATTCTGAATCCGTGGCGCATTCAAATACGTTTCCGCCAGATGATCTTCAATGCATTTCAGTGCATGCCCTTGCTCCAGTTCAGCTACCGCGGCGGCAAGTTTTGCCGATGCCTGTCGCGCCTTATCCCAGTTCAAGCGAAGCCGCCAGACGGCGAGCCGTGCCAGATGGCCATAGATGATACAGCGTATGTCGCCACGGGTCGGTTTCAGACCCCCGACCTTCAACTTCTCCAGATCATCCAGAACTAGGGCGGCAATCTGTTCAGCCGAGTCCGCAAGCCACTTACGCGGTATCGTACCGGTCGAACGGCAGACAAAAACCGTATCCACAATTGACGAACCGGTGCCACTAATATGGATTGATGCACCCATTTCTGCCGGGCAGGGGATTGAAGCGGAGCAGGTTAGCCCAGCATCCAGAATAGCCACTATCACGGGACAATATGCTTCTAACCTGTTGTGGTGATAGGTGAAGGCCAGCGGCCTTCCCGGCTTCAGGGCTTTGGCCATATTTTGGAAAACGGCGGACAAGCCGTGACAAAAGTGGTCCAAACCCCGATCCATCGTGACGTTGCCGGTCAATTCGTCGAGATTGCGTGTAGAGTGGAGTTGAAATATCGGGTCTTCCGGACTGACCAGCTTCCGAACCCAAACATAACAGAAATCCATCAACTCGGCGTACTGGACATTTCCGAAATAGGGAGGATCGGTAAAAACGCCATCCAGGCTGTTGCCGGGCAAACCCGCGGTTGTCGCACTCCTGCAGAGCAGTTGAACGCCTCGAGTTTCCGAGGTCAAATCGCTGTTTCTCCGGTCTCCGATCCATTCGTCTGCGATGGGTGTCGGGATTTTTCTGCTCCCTTCATGGCGGGTCTCAAAGGGGTGATCGCAGTACGCCTTTGCTTTCACATATTTTTCCAGGATGTTAGACCACCCGCCGCTCCCAACGCTCGCGCCGCCGCCGTTGGCGATACCGAGGAGGTTGGATTCACACTGGATAAGCCCGACGGGAAAACCGTGAACAGAGAAAATATCGAGAGACTTGAGGGCCATAGCGTCGTACCGGCAAAGCATGTTCTGATAGCGCAAGAGATCCGAAAGGTTTGTGATGAGTGCATTTCTGATCCGTTCATCCTGCTCCGCGGCAATGGCCCGGCAACTCAGTTCTAGACCCAGCAATTGGCGGTTATTAAACATCTCTCTGTATTTCTTGTACCCCCAGCGGAGGAGACGGTCGGTTTCGTCGCCGGGAGGAATTTTGTCGTCGGGCACATGGGTTGTCCCGATTTTTTCAAGCAGAGAAGAAGCCATAGTGTAATGAAGCAGGTCGCTCTTGTCCGGCCGTTTGAAGAAACGACCTTGGTGTGTTGGCTTGCAGCGGCGGCAAAGATATTCGATCGCGAACATGCGGTGACTGGGCGGGCCAGCGGCAGGGTTTGGATAGGCATTCACCTTTCCGCATAAAGGGCATGCGCATTTGTTTCTTTTTGCCGGGCCGGCGATGGATATTTTACCGCCGCAAGACTTGCAAATTCCGGGATGTGTTCGGTCTTCGATACCGTTCAATTCGCCGCAAGCTGCGCAGATGAAGACATTTTCCGTATGCCGCCGGTTTTCTGCCAGCAGGTAGCCGGGAAACAGGTCGATTTCATGGCCACAATGGCGGCAGGTGTGCGTTTTCACCCAGAGGAAATACTTGACGTGAGCCTCTGGGGAACCGCATTCCAGACATTGGGTGCGATAAACGGAGCCGATCTGCTTCTCTAATCCACGTGCAAGATTTTCCGCCGATCTCCGATACCTTACCAAATCAAGATGCTCGATCTCACGGCTCACGATCCAGTAGGCCATCGGATTGATATCATATCCGATCACATCGCAACCAAGGCGGTTAGCCTCGATGAGCGGCGTGCCGCCTCCCATGAAGGGATCGGCTATGGCGGTGCCTTTAAGGTTGTTCGAGCTGTAGAAGGCTTCACGGAGAGGGTTGTCGCTGAATTCTGAAAGAATAAGACCCCGGAACAGTGTGCCGGGCCGGCGGGCAAACCATTTATGTACGGCAATGATAGGGCGGTAGTTTTGCTGTATCTGTTTTTCTCGCCGGGCAAGGTCCGAAATAAAGGGAATATCGAAATTTTTTTCGATGGACATAGTGTGCCTATAACATTTTCTCCGAGGCAACGCAACCTCTCGCCACGGTCCATCCTTTAGCTCGCTTCTTTCGCCCCTGAGTCCTTCGTCTAATCCTCTTCCTCATAGGGACCGAACCGAGAAAGCATTCGCAGTTGCAATGGATGAGGCGATTGATAAGAATTCCCTTTTCCTTGCGGGAGTATAGGGTGGCCGTTTTTGCTTGTCAAGGGTATTTCGCATCAGGGTATTTCGCATCTGTTTTGCATCGAAAAGCAGCGGTTGGCAATACCGGTGGTTAAGGGAGGAAATTTTGACTGAAATTAGTGGGCCGCTCTCTCTTGCCTTTCTTTGGGGAGCATTGTATGTTTGCCGGCAGGTTGAAAAAAGAAAGGAACTTATCCGTAAATGGGACTTGAACAGCTTCAGGAATTATCCTTGAAAGGCTTTATGGCGCAAGCGGAAGGCCTGCGTTTGTATGAACTGGCGCGGGCAGCCTCCCGGCTCGGCCCCTGCCTGGAAACATCGGCATTTTCAACCATGCCGGGAGCCTTGACGCTTTCGGCTACTTTGCCCTGTATTGCTGGAGTCCGGTACAATCGATCAAGCGGTCAAGGTTACGCAAAGTAAATACCTTGCCCCTCGTTGCGATCAGCATCTTCTTCATGTCCTCGCGGCGCACCCCGAACCCTCGCCCGGCAATGCAGGCTATTACCTCGTATTTTGGCTTATCCGATGGTTGCCCGGCCATGCTCAGCGCCCCCAAATGCTGGATTCGGGTAGCCTTGTCGCGGGCCGTGCCGTCGTCCTCCGTAATTTTTGCCTCGATGATAATCCGGGGATTGAATTCGCTCGGGACAATGAAATCAGGCGTTTGATCGAATCCCGGTATTCGCTCTGCCCGCTTGGTCTTCCGGTAACTGATACCGGCTTTGCTCAGCACATCCTCAACCGCTGCCTCAAGGCTGTCTCCGACAAGATCACTGACAGAATCGCGGTGACCGGCAAATGGTCGCCCAAGAAAACGCTCGTAGAGTAGCATTGCATAGGGAACACCCATTCCTGCCAACGTCTGTACTCCGGAAATACCTGTTTTTGTATCAGCCTTGTCGAGACGATGGATTTTATCTGTTGCAGCCGGAGGCGCCCCTGCTTTCAGCAAACGGCAAGCGGTTTCGATCAACGCCTTCAATCGTTCGACAGTTAATTTGCTATTGGCAATAGGCGAAAGCGGCGATAAACGTATTTTTCGGTCCAGGGAGCGGACAAAACCCTGGCTGACTTCAATTCCTGTCTGCACGGTGGCGAGATACGCCCATTCCGGCGGTGTGAATCCCAGCATGGTCCGTAACACCAGGATAACAATGGGAGCTTCAGTAGTATTTTTAAGCAACAAATCTGGTTCAAGTAAGGTAAAACTCTTAGTCGCTTGTTTCAGCACCTCGTAACCCTGTTCAAAAACTGGATAGTCGATAAACCCGAGACCTTTCGGCATGATGAGAAATTCCGATTCCAAGCATGAAAAAACCGCTGTAACTAACGTTTCGATATCCACCTTAACTTCGGCAAAAGGCAACTCAAAAGGATATTTCATCATCAACTCCCCCATATGAAATCCTGTTTTCCTGAACATAATCATAATTCTGAATCCGTGGCGCATTCAAATACGTTTCCGCCAGATGATCTTCAATGCATTTCAGTGCATGCCCTTGCTCCAGTTCAGCTACCGCGGCGGCAAGTTTTGCCGATGCCTGTCGCGCCTTATCCCAGTTCAAGCGAAGCCGCCAGACGGCGAGCCGTGCCAGATGGCCATAGATGATACAGCGTATGTCGCCACGGGTCGGTTTCAGACCCCCGACCTTCAACTTCTCCAGATCATCCAGAACTAGGGCGGCAATCTGTTCAGCCGAGTCCGCAAGCCACTTACGCGGTATCGTACCGGTCGAACGGCAGACAAAAACCGTATCCACAATTGACGAACCGGTGCCACTAATATGGATTGATGCACCCATTTCTGCCGGGCAGGGGATTGAAGCGGAGCAGGTTAGCCCAGCATCCAGAATAGCCACTATCACGGGACAATATGCTTCTAACCTGTTGTGGTGATAGGTGAAGGCCAGCGGCCTTCCCGGCTTCAGGGCTTTGGCCATATTTTGGAAAACGGCGGACAAGCCGTGACAAAAGTGGTCCAAACCCCGATCCATCGTGACGTTGCCGGTCAATTCGTCGAGATTGCGTGTAGAGTGGAGTTGAAATATCGGGTCTTCCGGACTGACCAGCTTCCGAACCCAAACATAACAGAAATCCATCAACTCGGCGTACTGGACATTTCCGAAATAGGGAGGATCGGTAAAAACGCCATCCAGGCTGTTGCCGGGCAAACCCGCGGTTGTCGCACTCCTGCAGAGCAGTTGAACGCCTCGAGTTTCCGAGGTCAAATCGCTGTTTCTCCGGTCTCCGATCCATTCGTCTGCGATGGGTGTCGGGATTTTTCTGCTCCCTTCATGGCGGGTCTCAAAGGGGTGATCGCAGTACGCCTTTGCTTTCACATATTTTTCCAGGATGTTAGACCACCCGCCGCTCCCAACGCTCGCGCCGCCGCCGTTGGCGATACCGAGGAGGTTGGATTCACACTGGATAAGCCCGACGGGAAAACCGTGAACAGAGAAAATATCGAGAGACTTGAGGGCCATAGCGTCGTACCGGCAAAGCATGTTCTGATAGCGCAAGAGATCCGAAAGGTTTGTGATGAGTGCATTTCTGATCCGTTCATCCTGCTCCGCGGCAATGGCCCGGCAACTCAGTTCTAGACCCAGCAATTGGCGGTTATTAAACATCTCTCTGTATTTCTTGTACCCCCAGCGGAGGAGACGGTCGGTTTCGTCGCCGGGAGGAATTTTGTCGTCGGGCACATGGGTTGTCCCGATTTTTTCAAGCAGAGAAGAAGCCATAGTGTAATGAAGCAGGTCGCTCTTGTCCGGCCGTTTGAAGAAACGACCTTGGTGTGTTGGCTTGCAGCGGCGGCAAAGATATTCGATCGCGAACATGCGGTGACTGGGCGGGCCAGCGGCAGGGTTTGGATAGGCATTCACCTTTCCGCATAAAGGGCATGCGCATTTGTTTCTTTTTGCCGGGCCGGCGATGGATATTTTACCGCCGCAAGACTTGCAAATTCCGGGATGTGTTCGGTCTTCGATACCGTTCAATTCGCCGCAAGCTGCGCAGATGAAGACATTTTCCGTATGCCGCCGGTTTTCTGCCAGCAGGTAGCCGGGAAACAGGTCGATTTCATGGCCACAATGGCGGCAGGTGTGCGTTTTCACCCAGAGGAAATACTTGACGTGAGCCTCTGGGGAACCGCATTCCAGACATTGGGTGCGATAAACGGAGCCGATCTGCTTCTCTAATCCACGTGCAAGATTTTCCGCCGATCTCCGATACCTTACCAAATCAAGATGCTCGATCTCACGGCTCACGATCCAGTAGGCCATCGGATTGATATCATATCCGATCACATCGCAACCAAGGCGGTTAGCCTCGATGAGCGGCGTGCCGCCTCCCATGAAGGGATCGGCTATGGCGGTGCCTTTAAGGTTGTTCGAGCTGTAGAAGGCTTCACGGAGAGGGTTGTCGCTGAATTCTGAAAGAATAAGACCCCGGAACAGTGTGCCGGGCCGGCGGGCAAACCATTTATGTACGGCAATGATAGGGCGGTAGTTTTGCTGTATCTGTTTTTCTCGCCGGGCAAGGTCCGAAATAAAGGGAATATCGAAATTTTTTTCGATGGACATAGTGTGCCTATAACATTTTCTCCGAGGCAACGCAACCTCTCGCCACGGTCCATCCTTTAGCTCGCTTCTTTCGCCCCTGAGTCCTTCGTCTAATCCTCTTCCTCATAGGGACCGAACCGAGAAAGCATTCGCAGTTGCAATGGATGAGGCGATTGATAAGAATTCCCTTTTCCTTGCGGGAGTATAGGGTGGCCGTTTTTGCTTGTCAAGGGTATTTCGCATCAGGGTATTTCGCATCTGTTTTGCATCGAAAAGCAGCGGTTGGCAATACCGGTGGTTAAGGGAGGAAATTTTGACTGAAATTAGTGGGCCGCTCTCTCTTGCCTTTCTTTGGGGAGCATTGTATGTTTGCCGGCAGGTTGAAAAAAGAAAGGAACTTATCCGTAAATGGGACTTGAACAGCTTCAGGAATTATCCTTGAAAGGCTTTATGGCGCAAGCGGAAGGCCTGCGTTTGTATGAACTGGCGCGGGCAGCCTCCCGGCTCGGCCCCTGCCTGGAAATTGGGAGTTATTGCGGAAAATCGACAGCTTATCTCGGCATGGGGTGCAAAGAGTCCGGGGGCATTCTCTTTTCCATCGACCATCACGAAGGCTCGGAGGAACAGCAGCCGGGACAGGAATATTTCGATCCGGAACTGTTCAACGAAAAGACGGGGAAAATTGACACCTTCCCCGTCTTTCGGGATGTCCTGCGCAAACTTTCCCTCGCGGACACGGTAGTGCCGATCGTTTCCAAATCATCTGTCGCCGCCCGTCTCTGGAATACCCCGGTCAGCCTGATCTTCATCGACGGAGGACACACCTTCGAGGCTGCCTGTGCCGATTACAGCTCGTGGATTTTCCATCTTCTGCCGGATGGCTTTCTGGCGATCCATGACATCTTTGCCGATCGGACCCAGGGGGGCCAGGCGCCCCGCTGCATCTATAATCTGGCCCTCGACTCCGGCCTTTTTGCAGAACTGCCGGGGACGGAAACCCTGGGAATCCTGCAAAGAACCTCCGGCGCCGCAATAACCGCCAGCGCTCGGCAAATATGGAACGAGATCAACGGCTGATTGCCGTCTCTTGCGCTGCGAATCTGTTTTGGTTGTTGTGTGCCCAGCGCCAAACGCAGAAATCTTCGGAAAACGTCGCGTAAAGATATCCCTTTTCGATAAAATCCCGCACGGTCTTCCTGATAAGTTCTCCTTCGATACCGGTTGCCGCTTGAATCCTGCGGCAAAGTTCCTCCTCAGCAGGGGCGGCAGGGATGCAGGCTCCTGCCGAGGAGTCAGCGCCCGCATCGGCATCTGCGCCATCGTTTTCGACAACCCCCAGATTTTCGATCAGGTCTTCCGAAAGCAGGCGATAAACAAGCTTCATCCGGAGGCAAACGCTTCGGTTTCCCGGAGCGTCTCCGGCGTCTCTCCAGGGAGACCAGCAATAAACGAAGCATGCCAAATAATTATAACTTCACGACAAAAATACACCGCCTGCCGCGCCTGGCTGGATTATTCAATGTGCCAAGTTCCCCATGTAGATGGATTGTACATCGAGGCGGATGATGGCCAAAACTTCCATTTTGTTCGTGTATCGGTTACATCAAAAGCAACCCCGATATCTCTTGCCTCTCCGGAAACAAGCCCGAGTTTTTCATATTCGATTCGTATTTCCACTGTGCCGGGAGTAGTAAGGGGAAAGATGTTCCCCGACCATCCCAATTTGGCTCGTTCACAGGTACTCCAAATATTGTATCCACCCCGCATTTCGCAATTGTTATAGGAAGTATGAAACCACCAGTCATCCGACTTCCATGATGAACTTTTATCGTTGTTTACGTCCAGGCGGATTTCCGGGTAGAGCTCGCCCGACTGTGGTTTCAGATTGGTGAAGGCGACATACAGGTTATCGGCATCGTTTTTGTAGAATACATTTACAACCCAGCCTTCTTCCACCGTTATTTCTGCTGTTTTTGCATCATCCCATTCTCCCGGCGCAAGAATGCCGTCGATCTTCAGCGGGGCATGAAGCGGCATTTCCCGTATTCGGGCAATGCCCTGCAGATCATAAACGGCTTCCTCTGTGCCTATTTTCCCGTTACCATTCACATCACCAGATTTATAGACCATTGCCTCGGATATGACTCCGGCAGGAATTCCGATTGCCAAAATTGCATCGGCGAGATCAATCTTTCCGTCACCGCTTATGTCTCCTCTGAAAGCAGGCAGCGATAAAAGTTGGAAATCCGCATTGGCAGTTTGTGAAAGAATCACATTAACCTTTAACGCAGTGGAAAATGACAGGGCGTCGTTGAAATATTTAAGCGCATAATCCGTCCCGCCGGTGTTTGCTTCGAGGCGGTAATCACCCGAAGACAGCCCTGATATGGTATAGGAACCGTCAGGGCCTGATTTCGCACACCCCCCGCCGCCGTAAGCGCCGGTTGAATAATTTTCGGCGGCAATCCATACCCCCGCAACCGGGCTGCCGTCTGCTTCGCGTGTTACCTTGCCGGTGATTTTCCCGAGTTCCGCCAGTCCGAAATGAATGTTGGGGGTGGTCTGCCCTGCGGTTACCGCGACCGGCGTTGCAGAACTGCTGTCCGTAACATTGTCATAATACTCGGACAGATAGTCTGCCCCGTAAGTCCCGAATGCACTCACCTGAACATTGTAACTCCCTGCCGGCAAATCAGTGATAGTGTAAACGCCGTCAGAATCAGTCCAGGCGGAGTAAGCGCCGGCATGAACTATCATCCCCTCAATCGCCTGCCCGTCCAAATCACTGACAACCCTGCCTGAAATGCTTCCCGTCGAAACGTTCCCCGTGGTAAAGGTCCACTCCTCCCCTTCCGTCTGTCCGGAGGCGTTCTTCGCCACAACCTGCCAATGGTAGGTCGTGAAAGGAGACAACGGAAACGTTATCGTCGCCGTCACATCGGGGGTATCCTGTATGGAAGGCGTTAACGGCCTTGCATCCCCGTCTTTCCAGAGATAAACATCATAAGCGGTTGCCCCGGAAGCCGCCTCCCAGCTCAAGGGCGGGGGAATCGCAACATCCGTCGCCCCGTCCGGAATGCCGACGCCGGGAGCGGCGACCGCCTCCGGAACGACCCCCGAAACCTGCATGGTTCGGGTATTGTTCAGGTAGCCGGATTCGGAGACAGCACGTTCCCCGTTTGCCTCGGCATAAACCTTGAGGTAGCCGTCCGTCGCAACAAGACCGGCGATGTCCCATGTGTACGCCACGTCCCTCTTTTCCCCCGGCGCCAGTTCATCGATGATCTCCTCGTAGATCGCGCCGCCGTCGGCAGCGCTCTGTTTGATGGCAACGGGAAAGTTCCGGGCGGCAACCAGTCCGACGTTGGTCACGGAGATCGTAAGCCCCCGCTTTACCGGGCCGACCGTCTGGCCGAAGGCCTGCGTGATCGCGAGATCGGGCTGAAAAACGGCGATATGGGCAGCGTTGTTGGTCCGGTCTTTGTCTTCGATGCCGAGAAGAGGATCGACCACGACATAAATATCCTTCGCCTCCGGGGTCTCCGGGGCCGTCCAGTCAACAAAGACGGTCGCATCCTCTCCCGCCGCCAGCGGCCCGGCAATGGTCTGACGCTGGCCGATGAGCACTCCGCCTGCCGCGGGATCGCCGTAATAGAAATCCACGGCGATATTCTCCGCCGGCTTGAGCCCCCGGTTGACGACACCGGCGGTAAAAGTCAGGGCAGCGCCGGGGGCAATGCTCTCCGGCGACACCGTGAGACCGTTTTCCCTGACGGCCAGATCCCTCTCCAGCGCAAAGGCGCTCATGCAGAGATCCGTTGTCCCCGGTCCCGGCACATGCATGGTCACCGTTTTGTCGCCGACCTGTACATCCCTCGGGGTGAACACCGTTGCGACCCTGTTATACACAACCGCCACCTGACCGTCCGCCGTCTGCGCCGCAGTCAGGGTGCGCTCCATGCTGTCCGTATCCGTCATTTGCATCCCCTTGCCCCAGACATTCAATGTGGGGTCGTAGGGGGCCATGTAGATATCCTGCCCTTTGGAAGAGGCGTCGGGCCAGACGATGAAGAGCTGCCCGTTGCCCCCCGAAACAAGACGGAAGTCCGCCGCCCCGGAGGATAGACCGGGCGTGAAGACCGTGGAGCTGTTCGCCATATCGAGGTTTCTGGCCATTTGAAATTTTCCGTCCGCATACCAGACGAGGAGTTGCTCCCCGCTTGCGTCATGGGCCAACTGGGGGTTCGTATCCTGGGCGGAGTCTTCCGTCAGTCGCACTGCGGCGGACCAGGCGCTCCCGTCATAGGTGATCGCGTAAAGGTCCTGATCCGTGAGGGTGGAAAGATCGCCGTCCTCATCCACGGAAAACACATAGGTCGCTGTGTTGTCCTGAAAGGTCAGGGCGGACTTGAGGATCGCGCCGACGCCCGCAGCCGCAGTCTGTGCCGGCGACCAGGATGTTCCGTTAAATATGGCATACCTGATGGTGTTGGGTTTCGTCGGCGAACCGAACATATCGTTCTGTTCATTGGCAATCCAGACCGTCATGACCTTATTCCCCACAGCGGCGGCCAGCGGCGACCGATCCAGATAACCGTTGGATGTCAGCCGACTGGGGGCGCCCCATGCATTCGCCGCGGCGTCGTATAACGACACGGCAATCTCCTGTTGGGCCATGACTTCGTCCATTGTCGTTTCGTCTCCCAGTACCGTTGCCGTATCCTGCCAGACGGCAACGGCGCCGGCAGTCGTGGCAGCCAGCGTCGGATAGGAATCCGCCGTCCCGTCTTCCCCGATTTTGGCCGCATCAGACCACTGCCCGCCTGCATACCGGGAATAGACCACGGAAGTCCGGTTGTTGGACGTCTTTGTCAGGTCGTCAGTCATCCACGCCAGAAGCAAATCGTCGCCCAGAGAAACCAGCGACGGATAGGAATAGGGGTAAATATCCGTCTGACCGGGGATAATCTGCAGGCCGGGAATCGCCTCCAGAGGCGCCCGGTCCGCCGCCATCGCCTGCCTGCTCCCCGGGGCGCCGCTCCCGTAATTTCGGGGAAGGGGCTGCCAGTCAAGGGTGCGGATGTCTTGCAGTATATCCTCGCCCAGCATGGACCGGGCAAGGGATTGCGCCGAGTTCTCCGGCCAGGACCAGGTATATTCCCACAAAGGTTTATTATAGCTGAACCAGAGCGCCTTTGCGGAAACACCCCCGGAAAGGGCCAGACTTGCTTCCCGGAAAACGGGCGTCTCAGGAAAACCAAACAGCAGGGAGCCGTCAATGCCAAGATATCCCTCTACATTCAACGCGCTGGCGACGCCGGCGCCGGCAATCGCCTTGCCGCCCACCCCCGGCTTCACCGTCCCATCCAACTGCCATCCGGCGCCTTCGTACCACCCGGTAAACCCCACGGAGGCATCCAGGGAACCATTTATCCTCCCCCGTAAATAGAAAGGAACGGGGATGGGAGCAACCCAGACATAGTAAGCGGGGATATTCTTGCCCGCCGAAAGACCGGCCTTGAAATAACCGCTGTCAAAGCGCCATTGATTCAAATCCTCCCGATACCGGAAGGAGGCTTTCCCGCCGATGGACCAGCCTGTGTCAAAGGAGCAGCCTGCAACTTTCAAGGGGTTTTCATTATCGTGAGACCCCGTGAACGCGTAATTCGTCATTCCGTCGCTTCCGACTTTGACAGAGGCTTGCGCCTTGATGCCCAGACCCATTTCCTTGTCCCCGAAAATGGGAATGGAAGCCGAAACGGTGGCGCCATTGTACGGCACAATGACGGACAGACTTTTATCGCTTACGCCCTCCGTGAAGGAATATGAAAAGGATGATCCCCGATCGTCGAGAAAAACCACATCAGCCCCCGCCGGCTTGGGCATGACCTCGATGTTGGCGTCAAAAGGGGCGGAGGAGACGCCGTCGGCGCTGACGGCCACCGCCTGCAGGCGGCCGCCCGGCCCGAAATCGGCGCCCATGTTGAAGGTATGGCTGCCCGCAGCCTCGTTAAAGTTGCCCCGGGGCGAAAGGAAGCGGATATAGCCCGGTTGCTTGCCGTTCCAGTTCACGCTTGCCGTAAAGGTGATCGTAAAATCCACGCCGTCCAGGAAAAAGGCCTTTTTATTCCGGTTGGTGTAGTAAGAGGAGACATCCGTCAAGACGGGCTTGCCGCCGCCCGCCTTGACGGGGATGAGCGACCAGGTCATCTTGCTGATCCCCGCAGCGCCCACGTTTATCCTGGTATTAACAGGTTCAAATCCGGATTTCTGGATGGCTATGTCATGGGCGCCGAGGGATATCCCGGTGAAGATTGCCGCGCCGCCTCCATCGGTCGCGAGGATTTGGCCGTCCAGACCCACCGCAGCCTCCGGGAGTGGTTCGCCGGATGCCCCGCTGACAATGTTTATCTTTACGCTGTTGGAACTTTTCGGGACAAAGAATGCCGTAACGCCGACACCCGCATCCGTCATCGTCACCCGGCACGACCCCGTACCCTGGCAGCCGCCGCCGGACCAGCCGGTGAAAGTGGATCCGGTGTCCGAAGTTGCGGTAAGGGTAATTTGTGCCCCCGGCGTGAAAGAGGCCGAACACTGCCCGCCGCAGTTGATTCCCGCCGGGGCGCTGGTCACTGCCCCGATGCCGCCGCCGGATTTGGAAATGATCAAATTAGCAAATGATCCAGACTGTCCCGCACGAACGGCGCGCACATAATAGCTACTAGACTTACCGTCGCTGCTGCCATGGCCATCGTAGAAACTCACGAGCCACGCGTGGGCGTATCGAGGGCGTTGGTAGCGGACGACCAATAATTGGACGACAACACTGTATTCGACGCGAGTAGAGGGTCTATGGCGGGATTATAACGGGAATAATCGACCAGAGAATGTAATTCGTTGCGGTTGGGCAGCCGCCAGTCGGAGTGCCCGGTCAGGGAGAGGTTCTCGCAGTAGGAAAGCGCCTCCTGCCAGTTGTATGTCCCGGGAGCCGTGGCCTTCTGCCACATCAAACCCGATCCGGTATCCGTCACCGTGCCGTCGCCGTTGTCCACCAAGGCGGCAGTGGCAACACCGCCTGCAAAAAACAACACCAGCAGAATACAAAGAAACGAAAGAAACATCACTTTACGCATAACTCACCCTCTCTTAAGAAAATCTTGCTTACGTATCTTTCCGCCACAAACTCACCCGGTCCATTCTCTTCCATCACTGCCAGGTCCTTCCCGGCAGCCAGAATCCTGTCCACATAGCGATCCCGCATCCATTCCGGAAAACCGGCAACACCGGCCATCCCCCGGCGCATCTCCTCCAGACGCAGACCAAGGGCCGTGCCCACCGCCCGGGCGTCATCTCCATAGAGTTCATAAAATTTCCCGACCCTCACGAGAAACACCGCCGGTACAGTCACCCGGCTCCGGAAAAAATGAAGCTGCGCCCGGAAAGACCTGAAAACGCCACGGTATCGGAAACGTTCGTGCAACCCGCCCTTATCCTGAATAAAATACTCGGCCAGCCAGGCGTGTTTGCGCCATAAGGACTGCACAAGATGAAAGGTATCGGCGTGTTTGAAATGGCCGAGATAGGAAGACAGGGTTTGCCGGAGCGGCAGAACCAGCGCCGGCCTTTTGACGTTGCGTGTCGCCTTCAACATGAAATTTTGCAGTCTCCGCACTGCCCCATGAGTCCCTTTCCCCTTTCGGGACGCAAAGGAATCATGGATAAATTTCGCCTCCCATATCCCCTCCAGCTCCCGCACCACGAGGTGATGCACGATCCGGTCGCGGAAATCGGCCGCGAATATCTCGCGCAGCTTGGGACTGGTGGTGACAAAGCAGACAGAGCGGGATGGCCGGTACGTGCCTTGCTGAATATCACGGGCAAGCTGCGTCAGGTTTTCGAGCAGATCATACTCGAATCTGAGCGCGTTAACCGTACCTCGTTTCCTTTTTCGGCAATCGAGCCAGGCCCGATATACCGAGGCAAAGGAGAGCAGTTCACACTTTCCCGCACGAACGGCGCGCACATAATAGCTATTTGACTTATTGTCGTTGTTGTCATTGCCATTGTTGAAATTCACGTGCCACGCGTTGTTCGTATTGTTGGCGTTGGTAGTGGACGACCAATAATTGGACGACACTCCTCACCTCCCCACTTTGCGGCCAAATGCGGCCCACCGGCGTCCGAACAGACGAACGCCTGCATGGTCATGCCCCTGTATAAAAAGGCGGAGAAGGCGCACAGTGAAATTGGACACGCTCATCGACCCGCACCGGGGTGCGGTTGATGATTCTGGCCCTTTTTGCTGCTCAAAAGCCATCCTTCGCTCTGTCTGCACAGACTCGTTGCCAGACCCGCTGCCTGTTGAAAAGAGGTAAAGCTCTGAAAGGCCTTGACCTCTTTGGCAAGAACCAGCATCACCTTCAACTGCTCGCAGGTCTCCACCAGTTCCTGAAGTACGGGTGATTTCTGTTCTGTCGAATTGGCGCGGATAATCAGAAGGACAATCTGCCGTGAAAGGTCGCGCAGATCCTCGCCGATACCGTACTTCTGGTAACGGCTGAATTTACGGACTGTCTCTTCGGTATAAACCGACAGCTCCATGGCCTTCTTGAAAATCGGCAGATGCTCATATCTTGCCAACGTAAATCACCAAATAATCAAAGTACCAAATGCCCGATCACTGTCCCGCACGAACGGCGCGCACATAATAGCTATCGGACTTACCGTCGCTGTAGTCATAGCCATTGTAGAAATACACGCGCCACGCGAAGCTCGTATCGAGGCGTAGGTAGCGGACGACCAATAACTGGACGACACCGTGCGAGGGAACCAGACAGCATCAATGGTCGGCCCCGGGTAGGGGATAGAGCTGTTGATAAGGGAGCTGAGCTCCTTGATTCCGGGGAGCCGCCAGTCGCTGAAGCCGCCGAACTGGGCGTCATTCAGGGCGTCGATGAAGGCCTCCGTGTCCGTGGCGGCATTCCCCGTACCGCTGCCGCATGTCCCCTCGTTGCCGCCGTTGGTGGCGGAGTTCCCGTCGCACCAGGTGAAGGTATTGTACTTATCGTGGATGGTCCCGTCATCGGTCTTCATCTCCCATACCAGACCCGTCACGTTGTCCCTGGTCATGAGCCAGCCATTTTCCTGAGTTGCCGAATCGCTCAGACTCGCCCCGCCGTGCCCCAGTTTGGTGTAGGAACGGGCCGGCCCCTGATACTGGGCATCCTGGCCGTAAAAGGGCTCCCCCGGCGCCGGGCAGGGCATCTCGCTAATGTTGTCGTAGCACTTCGTCTGCCCCGTGTCGGGCCATTGCCAGGCAAATACCTCCGGCGCGCACAACAGGAACAAAACCGAAAACCACGCCCCAGCCTTCCAGCGAATCCTCATCTTCTCCCTCCCTCATATTCTGAATCTAATTCCGATAATGCTGTGATCACTTCTCAAGAAACCAGGCATAGGCCGGCACGATGTACACCATTCCCCGCCGCCGGATATGTCCCGCTCCCCATCAATGGTGATCAGTGTGGGTTCCTTGATGATCAGATATTCCCATTGTCTTTATGAGGTCGGAGGTTTCCCGCGGTGGGGACGTTTATTTAAGCGCCTCCTTAAAGCCTTCTTCGTCAATATCCAGCAGCGAAAACGTATCGAGAATATCGACAATGAAGCTGCGGGCTTTCACTCGACTTTCCAGTCTCCCAGTTCGGCGCCCTCGATAACGCCTATTCACTTGTCAACGGCGCTTAACCTACATCCCATAACTCACAAAATCAAGAGGTAATTGCAAAACTCCCCATTCTTGTCATTCCCGCAACGATTCTGAGCGG
>CAZKHU010000023.1:17805-34881 GCA_964552725.1 uncultured Syntrophus sp. | reverse complement strand
CACACGATCTGCGCCTTTGCCAACGACTTCCACAATCTTGGCGGCGGCTATATCGTCGTCGGGGTTGGAGAGAAGAGCGGACAACCGGTTTTGCCCCCCAAAGGGCTTGACCCCGGCAGCATAGACGCTATCCAGAAGGAGATTCTCAACCTCGGACACAGCGCCATCCAGCCGGACTACCACGCCATCGTCGCGCCCTATGAAATCGATGGGCGCACCATCCTTGTGATCTGGGCGCCGGGTGGCCAGACCCGCCCGTACAGGGCGAAGCTCAAGTTGGGCAAGAACGATAAAGAGTACGGCTATTTCATCCGCAAAGGTTCCAGTATCGTCCGGGCAAAAGGAGTGGATGATGCAGATTGATGTGGTCTGGTTCCCCAGGGAAGGGCCGGGCGGCAACAAGTTCTCCGAAAAGATCTTCAAGGGGCCTTTGCCGCAGATGACCCGTGACGCGCTGGATTACATCAAGCGGAACTTCGTCAGCGAGACCGTCATCAAGCATCCGGGACGCGCCGAGTCCTCCCGCGTTGAGAATATTCCTTACATCGCCATCGAAGAAGCGGTGGTGAATGCCGTTTATCACCGCGGCTACGATGTTCGGGAGCCGGTGGAAATCCGCATTATGCATGACGAGTTGGTGGTCCTGAGTTACCCTGGGCCGGACCGTTCCGTGCGCCTGGAGCAGCTTCGGGCCGGAAAGGCCATGCCTCGACGCTACCGGAACCGGCGTATCGGCGAGTTCCTGAAGGAGCTGGAATTCACCGAAGGCCGTTCCACCGGGATTCCCAAGATCATTGACGCCATGCAGGCCAATGGCTCGCCTCCCGCCGAATTTGACTTCGACGAAGACCATAGCTACTTCATGGTGCGCCTGCCGGTGCATCCGGCGGCGTTGGAAGTAGCCGATTCAGAGGCGGGGGAATCGGCTGATGCTTTGACCCCGCAAGTCACCCCGCAAGTCAGTCGGCTGCTGGCGGTTTTGATCGGTGATATGTCCCGTGCCGAGCTCATGAGCGCGCTCGCACTCAAAGACCGCATGCATTTCGCGAACGATTACCTTCGACCTGCGCTAGAGGCGGATCTGATCCAATACACCATTCCCGACAAACCCAATAGCCGTCTCCAGCGATACCGACTTACAGAGAAAGGGCGTACCGTGGTTGTCTTGCTGAAGCGGTTGATGCTGGAAGCAGCTCGATAACCCTGATTTTATTCTCTCGAATTGGGGGGGTAAAACTAAGGTCGGAAGTACGATCCGGCAGGTGAAATAGAAAGTTGAATGCGTATTATTAACAAGATGTTGGAGATTCGGCCATGACAAAAGACCTGACCAACTCGTCCGTCCACCGCCAGAACATTCTCAACAACCCTTACGCCCTCAAGGAGATCGAGAAGGCTACCCGGATAAGCGGCATCCCGTTTGAAGGGAAGACAGTGGTACTAAAGGAGCAAGTTGCTGATTTTTTTGAAGTGACCCTGCGTACCATTGAACACTATCTGTCTCAATACGAGGAGGAATTGGTCCGCAACGGTTACGAGGTTATCAAGGGTAAGCGACTGAAATCATTCAAATCAGCCCTCCGGGAGATGGATGTTCCCGAAATATACTTCGGGAACATCACAAAAAGCCCGCAATTAGGCATACTTGATTTCCGTGCATTCCTGAATCTTGCCATGCTGATGGTGGAAAGCGAGCGGGCTCGGCTACTGCGACAGGCGATTCTTGACATCGTCATCGATACTATCAACAAACGCACCGGTGGGGGCACCAAATACATCAATCAGCGGGACGAGGATTTTCTCCGGTCCTGGTTTGTAGAAGAGAATTACCGCAAGCAGTTTACCGATGCCCTGCGCGACTGCGTTGATATGGGTAATTTCAAGTATCCGCTCTACACCGACAAAATCTATGTAAGTATCTTCCGTGAGAAAGCGCAAGAGTATCGAAAGGTTTTGCGTCTGCATGCGAAGGAAAAAGTGCGGGACACTTTTTATGCGGAAGTCCTCGATTTGGTCGCCTCATATGAATGCGGCATCGGCGCAGGGCTCCAGGAGGAGATGAAAGCCAAGGGGCGAAAACTGAACGCCTGGGAAGTGGATGTGTTTTTTGAGCGTTTCGAAAAGTTGCCGCATTGGAAACCGCTGATCGAGAAAACTCGCAACAAAATGGCCAGTCGCGATTTGGCCTTCCGCGATTCGCTGCATCTTCAGCTTCAGGAATATGTCACACCCCTGCAACGGGATGAGTTTGAACGTTTCATAGGGGAAAAGAGCAAGGAGCTGGCCGAGCGTCTGGAGGATGCCAAAGACGTGATGAAGCGCCTCAAGGAGCGCGAATAGCCATGCCGATCCTATACCTCACACTTGATCAGGCCATCGAGGTGCATCGCAAGACGGTGGAAGTCAGCGGCGGCGGAGTCATGGGGTATCTTAATCTTGGCAATCTGGAGAGTGTTCTCAACTTCATTAAGAACGACGATTATTACCCGACCTTCACCGACAAGTTGACACATCTTTTCTTTTGCGCGTGCAATTTCCACTGTTTTCAAGACGGTAATAAGCGCATCGCAATCACTCTTTGTGCCCAGATGTTGCTTATGAATGGTTATCTCTACTGTGTCGGGCACTTTCTGCGTGAGATGGAAAACATCAGCTACCATGTCGCCGCCGGAAAGATCGGGAAGGAACTCCTGGCAGAGATTATTGGGGCCTGCCTGAACGAAGAGATGGATTCCGAACCGCTAAAATTGAAAATTCTCGAAGCCATTTCCAGGGACGAATCCCAGTGGCAGGGGTGAGGGATTATGGACGATAGCTCGTCCTATGCGGCGGTGAATGCCGTTTATCACCGCCTCCGTTATTCGCCCCGGAAAACCGGTTTTCGTTTTTCGGCAAAGGCGGCGAGGGCCTCTATGCGGTCTTTCGTGGGGATGGTCACATCATAGGCCTTTGATTCGAGAGAAAGGGCAACCCCGAGGGATGCCTCCGTCCCGAAGTTCAAAGCAAACTTCGCCTGGGCAACTCCGATCGGACCGTTTTTGGCTATCTCCAAGGCCATTTCCCGCGCCGCCGCCATCAGTTCCGCCGGTTCGACAACGCGATTGACGAGACCGATCCGGAGGGCGGTCTGCGCATCGATCCGCCTCGCGGTAAAGATCAGCTCTTTTGCCTTCGCAAGTCCAACAATTCTGGGCAGCCGCTGGGTGCCGCCGCCCCCCGGAATGATGCCGAGGCTTGTCTCGGTGAGGCCCATGATTACGTTTGAAGAGGCGATTCTGATATCGCAGGCAAGCGCCAGCTCCGTGCCGCCTCCGAATGCGTAGCCGTTTATCGCCGCGATTACCGGCACTCGCACCTGCTCCACGGCGGTAAAGGTGTTCCTGATCGTAAAGATAAAACGTCGCACCTGATCATCGCTCAGGGTGCGCCGCTCCTTCAAATCAGCCCCGGTCGAAAAAGAGGATTTTCTCGGGTCGTCTCCCGCCGCGCCGGTTATAATTATGCAGCGGAGGGCATTGTCGAAATTTGCCTCGCGGATTGTGTCGGAAAGCTCTGCGAGGAGCTCAAAATTAAAGCAGTTCATCGCCTCGGGGCGATTGAGCGTGAGAATCAGAATTCCTTCTTCCGTCCTTTCCTTCAAGAGAATATCATCCATGTGAACTCCTTATAATTTATAAACATAATAGATAATTGCAGACATATTCATCGGTGAGCGGGTTTAAATTGCCCTCCACCATAGCCCTTCCCCCGCAGGGGGTATTTCTCGGGACAGTCTCCCCTGCCCTTAATCTCCTTTGTACATCGACTCTATCAGATCGGCATATTGCGCATTGATGAATTTGCGTTTGACCTTCATGGTCGGGGTTACCTCACCGTCTTCGGTATAGAGCTTTTTATCGAGGATACGGAATTTACGGATATTTTCAACCCGCGCCACCTGATCATTGACCTTGTTTATCTCTTCCTGAATAAGATTTATCACCTCTGCCGTATGCGTCAAACTTGCAAACGTGGTGAATTGAACCTTCATATCCTGCGCGTATTTGACCACGTTTTCCTCATCAATTACAATAATGGCGCTGACAAACTTGCGCTTGTCGCCGATAACCACCGCATCGTTGATGTAAGGTGAAAATTTCAAAAGATTTTCTATGAACTGCGGGGCGATATTCTTGCCGCCGGCGGTAATGATCAAATCCTTTTTACGATCAGTGATCTTAAGAAAGCCATCCGGATCAATCTCGCCGACATCGCCGGTATGCATCCATCCGTCCTGCAGGGCCTCGCGGGTGGTCTCCTCATCGCGGTAATAACCCTTGAATATGCCTTTGTGGCGAACGAGAATCTCTCCGTCTTCGGCAATAACCACCTCGGTCTCCGGAAGAGCCCTGCCAACCGTTCCTATCTTGAAGTTCTTTTCGTCGGACATGTGGGTAATGCCGGTGGTCTCCGTCATCCCGTAACCCTCGCGGATCGGTATTCCTATGCTCTGAAAGTATTTCAATATACTGGCTGAAATCGGCGCAGCGCCGGAAAAACCAATCTTCACGCGGTCAAAACCAAGACGTTCCTTGAGCTTGCGAAAAGTTACAAAATATGCGATCTGGTAGGCAATTGCCAGCCATAGTGAAACCGGCTTGCCCGAAATTTTTTGATTGTTGTAGCGTTCTCCGATCATGATTGATGTCTTGTAAGCGAATTTTTTAACCGGCGTGGCATCCTTCATCTTCAGGACAATGCCGGAGTAATATTTTTCCCAAATCCTCGGCACCGCATGAAACAACGTCGGAGAGACATCCTTCATGTCCGCCATAACCGTGTCGGTGTTTTCCGTGAAGTTTACGGTGTGACCAACCGTCATGTGAACCATCATATCAAAAATTTGCTCATATACATGATTTAATGGAAGAAATGATATCGTCTCATCGTCAGGGCTGCCCTGGGTAACGATGGTGGCTTTCTGACCGACCCAAAGATACCCCTCATGCGAGAGCATGGCGCCCTTGGGCGGACCGGTTGTCCCCGAGGTGTAGATAACGCCGGCTATATCCTCCCCTTTTCCCAGAGCGACCAGTTCATCAAAAAGTTTCGGCATCCCTTTATCGATCTTCTCTCCGAGCGCGAGCAACTCATCAAAGCTCATCACCATCGGGTCATGAAAATCCCGCAGGCCTTCCGTGTCCCAGACGATCATCTTTTTCAGGGCAGGGGTGTTCTGACGAAAAGTAAGGGCTTTGTCCAACTGTTCTTCGTCTTCGCAGAGATAAACAACCGACTCGGAATGGCCGACCACATATTCGCACTCCTTGACGGGATTAGTCGTATAGACGCCGACAAAAGTGCCCCCCGCGGACATCGCTCCAAAGGCAGAGTAGAGCCATTCCGGCTTGTTTTCCCCTATTATCGAGACATGATCCCCTTTGCGCACGCCCAGTTCGTGCAGTCCCAGGGCCACATATTTGACTTTTTGCAGATATTCCGACCATGGGACATCCTTCCAGATGCCGAGATCCTTGTATCTCAGTGCCACCCTATCCGGCTGCAAGCCCGTCATGTTAATCAAGGCCTTGGGCAGTGTATCTATAAGCATGCCTCGTTTCTCCCTGTTGGCATAATATTTGTTTCTTGCTGCTTTTCGTTTTACCGGAAACGGACCTTGCGGCGATAACGCTTGTAACCCTTCACCGAAACCTCTTTGGCAATTCCCAGATAAAACTCTTTGACGTCCTCGTCTTCCCGCAGAACCTCCGGCTTGTCGGCGCGAACGATCCGGCCGTTTTCCATCAGAAATGCGAAATTGGAATATTTCAACGCCATATTGACATTCTGTTCGACAAGCAGAATCGTCACCCCATCCCGCTTGTTGATGTCGGCAATGATCGTGAATATCTCCTGCGTCAGCAATGGCGACAGCCCCAGAGAAGGCTCATCGAGCATCAGCAATTTGGGGCGACTCATCAGGGCCCGCCCGATGGCAAGCATCTGCTGCTCGCCGCCGCTGAGATGCCCGGCCTCCTGATCGCGTCTTTTTTTCAGGATCGGAAAGTACCCGAATATGCGTTCTATGTCGTTATTTATCTCTTTTCTTTCTTTTCTCGTGTATGCGCCCATCCTGATATTTTCGATAACGGAAAGTTCCGGAAAAACCTCGCGTCCCTCCGGGACATAGCTTATCCCCATGCGAACTATTTCATCGGTATCTTTGCGATCAATCCGCTCGCCGAGAAATTCAATGGTTCCTTTTTCAGGCTGCTCCTCTTTCAAATCATAGAGAAGCCGCATTATCGTCTTGAGCGTCGTTGTCTTTCCGGCGCCGTTCGAACCCAGCAGAGCAACGATATCGCCTTGTTTTATCTCAAAAGAGATGCCGTGGAGGGCCCTTATCAAATCGTACCAGGTTTCGATATTGTTTACTTTCAGCATCAGCGCTCCTCCCCAAGATAGGCTTTGATAACCTCCGGGTGGCTCTGCACGACTGCCGCAGTCCCTTCAACGATCTTCTGTCCCTGATTAACGGCCAGTATCCGGTCGGAGATGCCCATGATCATCTTCATATCGTGTTCAATAAGCAGGATCGTAACCTTATAGTCCGCCTGAATATCCTTCATCCAGATATTCAGGTCTTCCTTCTCCTCGGTATTCATCCCGGCGGATGGTTCGTCGAGCAGAAGGACTTCCGGCTCCAGCGCCAGCGCCCGCCCCAGTTCGACAAGCTTGCGCTTCCCATAGGGCAGGCTTCCCACATAGCTGTTGCGAACAGACTGAAGGTCAAGAAAATCTATTATCTTTTCCACTATTTTCCGGTTGGCTATCTCCTCTTTTGCGGCAAATGATCCTCTGCCCCAAAGAAAGGCGCCGGAAAAAATACCTGTCTTCATATGCAGATGCCTTCCCAGCATCAGGTTGTCCATTACCGTCGCATTTCCAAAAAGCTCTATGTTCTGGAAGGTTCTGGCAACCCCCTTGCGGGCTATGTGATCCGGGGAAAGCCCGACCAGATTTTCTCCATTGCAGATTATACTGCCGTGGCTGGGCTTGTAGATTCCGCTGATCATGTTGAAGATTGTAGTCTTGCCGGAGCCGTTGGGCCCGATTATGGAGAAGATGGAATTCTTTTCGACACTGAAACTGATATTGTTGACTGCTTTCAGGCCGCCAAAGCTTATGCTTAAATTCTCAACCCTAAAATGATCCATTTCCGGAAATTCCATTCCTTGAATTCGGTGTCGGGAGACTGAAAGTTATTCCAATGCAAATCAGGCAGCTTCCGAACGCCTGCAAATTGTTCGGAAGCTGCCGCAATATGCCGTTATTTGTTCCAGGTGGCCAGATCGTTCTTTGTCCAACCCTGCAGCTCAATATAGCTGCCGTTCGGACCGCACTTCTGGATCATGATCGAATCTGTTCCCTGGTGCTGTTTTTCGGTCCATGTGACGGGGGGACCGATTGTCTGATGCCCCTTGACTGAGTTTAACGCCTTTAAAAATGATTCGGTGGTCAAGTCTCTTCCGGCCTTCTTCAGAGCGTCGACTATCGGATCGGCAAAGAGAATTCCCGCCAGATAAAAGGTGCCCCAGCGCTCCTGCGGGGCAAGCCTTTTGGCAGCCTCGCGATATTTAACCATTAATTTGTTGGTGGTCGAGCTGGGGACCTCTCCGAAAGCGCCCGTTATAACCCCCTCCCACAACCCGCCGGTGATCTTGTACATAAGCGGATAATCGGAAAGCGTGTCCGAAGAAACCCACTGCGGCTTGAACCCGACATTCGCGCTCGTCTTCAGGGCAATAACCGCGGTCGTGGGGCCGACAAACATCATCACTGTTTCAGCTCCTGAATTTTTCAGACGGAGGATCTGGGAGCCCAAATCTTTTTCGGTCGGTTCCACTGGAATCTCCGCCACAAACTGCATCTTGTAGGTAGCAAGCCTTGTTTTGGCCCCCTCGAGGCCATCTTTGCCATAGGCATCGTTCTGATAAAGCATCGCTATCTTTTTGGATTTGAGCTTTTCGACAATGTATTTCGCCAAAATGCTCGCTTCGTCATTGTAAAGTGGATATATCGCAAAAAGATACGGATCAAGCGGCTTGATAAAGTTATCGTCAGCGGAGGCCGGTCCAACCCAGACGATTTTGTTCTTGGCGAGATAATCTTTGACCGCCATGCCGCTGGCGGCGCCGACGCCGCCGACAAAGGCAAAGACGCCCTGGCGCTCGACGAGTTCCTTCACCACAGCCGATGTCTGGGCGGGATTGTACATGTCATCCCGGATAAAATACTTGATTTTCCGACCATTGATGCCGCCTTCTTCATTGACGATATCAAAAAGCAGCTTGCTTCCCCTCGCCACTGAACCCCAGGGAGCCGCCGGCCCGGTCTGCGGCCCCCACTGCCCGATACGAATCTCCTTGTCATCAAACCCCGGGGGATTATCTGCCGATGCCAAAGCCGCCAGCGACAACAGCGTCGCCAACGCTATCATTGTGACAAAAATCTTCTTGCTGCCCATGATTGTGACCTCCTTTTTTGAACGTTTTGGGTTTTCCGTTATATTGCCCATTTTTTCCACACTTCCATCCGGCAAAAAAATTGATTTCTCTGACAATATTCTCATCCGCTGCCTAAACTTCGGCTCTTCCTGAAAGAGGCTAAACCTTTTTTATGTAATGCTTTGCAAAAAGCCCGCTTGGACGAATGCACAGCACCAGAACTATCACTATAAAGGCGATAATCGGTTTCCATTCAGGCCAGAAATACCCAAAATAGTTCTCAATCAGCCCCATCAGTCCCCCGCCGATGATCACCCCCGGAATGCTCATGAGCCCCCCGAGAACGGCGGCGGCAAACGCGCGCAGAAACGGCTCCATCATAAAGGCAGGATCGAGCGTTGCCCGGGAGGCGAAAAACATCCCCGCTATCGCGCCAATCAACGAACTGAACCCCCAGGCGAAGGAAAACACCCGTTCGGTTCTTATTCCCATGATTTTTGCGGCGTTTTTATTTTGCTGCGTTGCCCGCATCGCCGTGCCCAGGCGTGTATATTTAAAGAAAAGGAAGAGAAAAAGCATGATGAAGGAAGTTACGGCAAGGACAGAGATTGACCAATTATTGATAATCATCCCCTTTATCGGTTCATAGGTAACCGAAGGTTTAATGGGCAGGGCAAAAAACTGCTGCTCGGCGCCCCATTTCCAGCTCGCCAGCCCCATAAGAAGCATCTCCGCTCCCAGGGTGATGACGATCATTCCCAAAATGGTCGGATGCTTGGCGGGACGCAGGAATAAAAACTCTATAAGCACCCCCATCACTATTGAAAACAGCATCGTAATCAAAAAAGCCGCCCAAAAGGGGTATCCATAAAAGTTAAGAATGTGAAAGGCAACGAAGGTGGAAAACATCGCCATCTCTCCCTGGGCAAAGTTGACCACCTCGGATGTCTTATAAATTATCACCACCGCGGTGGCAAAGAGGCCATAACAGGCGCCGATTGCCAATCCTTCCACAAAAAGCTGACCAAAGGGCATTTCATTCACCTTCCGAAAATTGTTGTGCAGCGATATCAGTCATTTGAATAAAAACCAATAATTGAAGCAGTTTATTAATTAGAACGGCCAGGTCATCCAGTATTTTTTAAAACGGATCCAGACGCCGAACATTCCCAGCGGCTCGAAGATGATGATTCCGATCATGATAAGCCCAATGGCCATGCTGCTGAAATTCTCTAACCCGACGGTAGTGAACCACTTGGTGGAAATGTAGAGCATAAACTTGCCGAAATAGGGAACCTCGGCTACGTTCTTAAAAAGGTCGTACTGCAGATAGGTGATGAGCGTCGCCCCCATGATGCTCCCCGAGACAGTGCCGAGGCCGCCGACAACAACCATCACCAGAAACATGATCGATAAAATCATGTTGAATGTAAATGGATCAAAAAAACCAAGGATAAAGCCGAAAAGCCCCCCCGCTACGCCCGCGTAGAAGGCGCTTAAGGCAAACGCCAGCGTTTTGTAAACGGTAAGGTTCACCCCGATCACCTCGGCCGCTATATCGCTGTCGCGGATCGCCACAAAGGAACGCCCAACCCGCGTTTTCAGGATATTTACGGCGCCGACGGTCATGACAATCGTGATAATCAGGATAAGGTAATACTTCTGCATGTCGTTCGTTACCGGCAGACTGAAGCCAAGCTGGGTTATCCCCAGATCGAGAGGCGGGGGCTTTATCCCCATGCGGCCTCCGAATATTTCCATGGCGCCGATTATGTGCATTATCGTCAACCCGAAACCAAGCGAAGCGATCGCCAGATAGGGGCCTTCCAGCCGCAGCGCCGGCAACCCCAGAATAAACCCGAAGAAGGCAGCGACAAACGCGGCAATTACTATTGCCAAAAAAAACGGAACATGAAAGCTTGACATGAGCATGGCTGTCCCGTACGCCCCGATCGCAAAAAAACCGGCGTGACCGAGTGATATCTGACCGGTGGAGCCGGCAAGGATATTCAGGCCCACGGCAAGGATCACGTGCACCATGATAATGTTCAGCAGGTAAATGTAGTAATTGGGGACATAGAGGGGAAATGTGAAAAGGAGGATTAACAGGGCTGACGTCCAGAAGAGAACGACCCCGCTCTTGAAGAGCTGAACGTCCTCATAGTATTCACGCTTCATATCCATAAAGCAACACCTCAAAAAAGATAGTCTTCAGCTTGCCGGTGCAATCATCCAGACCACCGCGAAGAAATTGAATTGGCGGCGGATGATGTTTATCGAAATCTGTTTATTATTCCGGAATTTTTCTAAAACACTAATGGATTAATATTCTAAAAGCATGGCCGCCCTGCCAAACTATGCGTGATGTGCAATGTGTGCCAAGGTTCTAACAGCAACCATCCGGGACTGTCAAGAACTTTTTTGCCGCCATTTATCTTGACACAAGCGCCGCAACAAATTATGAAACGGGACAAAAAAGAAAGGTCTCTCTGCCCGGCCATGAAATACTTTATCTGCGTCATCGGAATGGTGATGATTATCGAAGGACTCCCCTACATGACCTATCCGGATTGGACAAAATCATGCCTTCGAAAAATCCTTGACGCCCCCAGCGGCGCCCTCCGCCTGTTCGGAATAGCCGTCGTTGCGATCGGCCTTGTGCTTGTCTATTTCGGCACAAGGTAGCCGTGTTCCGGCAACCTGCCTTTTATTTCATTGACTTTCGGCAAAGTTTCTGTTTATCTCCCGCAACTTTGCAAAGAGGCGGCGGCAATTGAGATGAAACTGGAAAAATTCTCGTATGACCTGCCGGAAGAACTCATCGCCCAGCAACCTGCGGCGGTTCGAGATCGATCCCGGATGATGGTTGTGGACAGAAACACGAATAAAATTGAATTCCGCGAATTTCGGAATTTCCCGGAGTATCTGGGCGAAGGGGACGTCCTGACAATCAATGATTCCCGGGTTTTCCCTGCCCGTTTAACAGGCAGAAAAGAAACGGGCGCACTAATTGAAATCCTGTTGTTGTCCAGAGACAAAACAGCCGGTAAAAAAGAGATATGGAAGGCAATGCTGCGCCCGGCAAAAAGGGTGGCGCCCCCAATGACGGTCTTTTTTGCAGAGGGATGTTCCGCAAGGATAATGCAACGCCTCTCCGACAAGCAGTGGCTTATCGAATTCATTGTTGATGCACCTTTTGAAGATTTTCTTTTCCGCTTCGGCAGAGCGCCCCTTCCTCCCTACATAAAGCGAAAAAGTGGGGAAACTCGCTCCCGGGAGGATTTGGAACGCTATCAGACCATCTATGCAAAAGAATCGGGTTCTGTGGCGGCGCCCACGGCAGGCCTCCATTTTACCAGTGAGGTTCTGACTGCCCTGCAAAAGGGCGGGGTGAAAATCGCCCCCATTACCCTGCACGTCGGCTACGGAACATTCGTCCCCATCGAAGCCGAAAATGTTGAAGACCATGTAATGGAAGAGGAATATTTTTCAATACCGGCGCAAACAGCCGCAATTATCAACGGGGCAAAGCGGGTGATCGCCGTGGGCACTACCTCAACCAGGGTTATGGAGTCAACCGTCAATGAGAACGGCAAAGTCCAAGCCATTAACGGTTCCACCCGCCTTTACATCTACCCCGGTTACAAATTCAGACGCGTCGATGCCCTGCTGACCAATTTTCACCTTCCAAAATCGTCTCTGTTTCTGCTGGCATGCGCCTTCGCCGGCAGGGAACTGATACTGGAGGCTTACCGTCAGGCGGTTGAAAACAGGTTCCGTTTTTACAGCTATGGCGATTGCATGCTGATAATATGAAATTCGAATTGACAACCACAGACCCCGGGTGCGAGGCCCGGCTGGGCAATATCCTGACCTCCCACGGCGAGATAAGAACCCCCGCCTTTATGCCGGTCGGAACCCAGGGAACGGTCAAGGGGCTCTTGCCCGAGCAGGTTCGCTCCCTGGGGGCGGATATCATCCTCGGCAACACCTATCATCTATATCTGCGGCCCGGCCATGAACTGATCGCGGCCCTGGGCGGCCTGCACAAGTTCATGAACTGGGAGGGCCCGATTCTGACCGATAGCGGCGGCTTTCAGGTTTACAGCCTTGGCGCCCTGCGCAAAACAAACGACGACGGGGCGGTTTTTCAATCGCATATCGACGGGTCAAAACATTTTTTAAGCCCCGAAAAGGCGGTGGAAATTCAGGAGGCGCTCGGCAGCGACATCATGATGTGCCTTGACGAATGCATCGCCTATCCGGCTGACAAAAAAACGACGGAGGCGGCGCTGCGCCGCACCGCCCAGTGGGCAAAACGCTGCCGGGAAGTAAAAAGAAACTCTGCTCAGGCGCTCTTCGGGATTGTCCAGGGGGGGTTCTATCAGGACCTCCGCCGACAGGGAGTTGATGATATCCGCAACATCGGCTTTGACGGTTATGCCATCGGCGGGCTCAGCGTGGGCGAACCCAAGGAGTCGATGCTGGAAACACTCGCCGCAACTGCCCCCCTGCTCCCGCAGGATGCGCCCCGTTATCTTATGGGAGTGGGAACCCCCGAGGATATCGTGGAAGGGGTTTTTCACGGGATCGACATGTTCGATTGCGTCATGCCGACACGCTCTGCCCGCAACGGATTATTGTTTACAAACGAGGGAAAGGTTGTTATAAGGAACGCCCGTTACAGGGAAGATAGTTCGCCAATTGAAATCGGCTGCGATTGTTATACCTGTAGAAATTATTCGCGCGCCTATCTGCGGCATCTTTACGTCGCCGGGGAAATTCTTGCAATGGTCTTGAACACCATTCACAATCTCCGGCATTATCTGCGTCTTATGGAAGGCATACGAGCGGCGATCAAAGACGGAAGGTTCGGGGAATTCCGTCGCGTTTTTCTTGCAGCGCGGGGCTGTGATAATGCAAACGGCGGCAATGACGACATAATTTGAGCATATAAAATCAACCCAATGAATAAAGGAGGTATTTACTGTGATTAATTCAGCATTCGCAATGGCCCCGCCCGGGGGTGGAGGAGGCGCCGGAGGAGGAGGCGACATCAGCTTCATCATCATGATGGCGGTACTTTTTGGGATTTTTTATTTTCTGATGATCCGGCCCCAACAGAAGAAACAAAAAGAAATCAAAAACATGATCGCTAATTTGGCGCACGGAGACACCGTCATGACCTCCGGAGGCATTCAGGGCAAGGTAACGGGCCTGACGGAGACGGTTGTCACCCTTGAGATTGCTGACAAGGTAAGGATCAAGGTCAACCGGAGCTTCATATCCGCTGTTCTCCAGAAATCGACTTCCGTGGAATAATTATCAACAGTCAGTTTTCGGTGATCGCCTTCAGGTCTCAGGCTGAAAGCTGACAACCGACAGCTTAACAAAACAGCGGCTTATAACGCCGGCCGTCGATCGCCGAGAGCCGAACATTGAAAGGGGTAAACCATGTTGAAAAGCATCAGAATAAGGGCCGCCATCGTAATATTTATTTGTCTGGCGGCGCTTGTCTATCTGGCGCCTTCCCTCTCCACCAATCTTCCCGAAAGCTGGAAAAAATATCTCCCAATGGACAAAATCCATCTTGGACTTGATTTGCAAGGGGGGATGCACCTTGTCCTGGAAGTAGATGCCGCAAAGGCAGTGGAAAGTACGCTGGCCAGGTCGATCAATGACCTCAAAGAAAACATGATGGAAAAAAGGATCCGCTTCAAGCTGACCACAAATGCCGCCGGAGGAAACGCGGCCTTTGAGTTCCCGGATGCCCCGGCGCGGGATGCCTTTGACAGCCTTCTTGCGAAACAGTACCCGGATCTCGAGGTTGCCTCTTCCAGCGTGGTTGAAGGCAAGGGCATCGCAACCGTCAATATCAAGGACAAACGAGCCCTTGAAATCAAAAAAATGGCGGTCGAGCAAAGTCTGGAGACCATTCGCAACCGGGTTGACCAGTTCGGCGTTACCGAGCCGGAAATCATTCCCCAGGGGGCCGATCGCATCATCGTGCAACTTCCCGGCATCAAGGATACGGCGAGGGCCAAAAACCTGATCGGCCGGACGGCCCTTTTGGAGTTTAAACTTGTTGACGAAGAGAATAGCCTTGACGAAGCGCTGAAGGGAAATATTCCGGAGGGTGATGTAATAGCCTCTGAATCTCGTCTGGATCGAACATCCGGACGGAGAAACGAGATTCCGCTTCTCCTCAAAAACAGGACGTTGATGTCCGGAGATGCCCTGGAGAGCGCGAAAGTGCAGATCGGAGACCGCTTCGGCGAACCGCATGTATCAATTAAATTCAACTCTCAAGGCGCAACGGAATTTGAACGGATTACCGGCGAAAACGTAAAAAAACGTCTGGCCATCGTCCTTGACGGCGTGGTCCACTCGGCGCCGGTCATCCAGGAGAAAATTTCCGGCGGTGAAGCACAGATTACCGGCTCTTTCACGATGGAGGAGGCAAGCGATCTGGCGATCGTTCTCCGCGCCGGCGCCCTGCCTGCACCGGTCACTATCCTCGAAGAGAGAACCGTCGGCCCTTCGCTCGGTCAGGATTCAATCGACAAGGGAACCTGGGCAAGCATCATTGCCGGGATCCTGGTCCTTTTGTTCATGATCGCCTATTACAAAGCTACCGGCTTGGTCGCAGATGTCGCACTGGCTATGAACATGCTGCTGTTATTGGGCGTCATGGTTGCATTCAAGGCAACGCTGACCCTCCCCGGCATTGCCGGAATCGTCCTCACCATAGGAATGGCGGTTGACGCAAACGTTTTGATCAATGAGAGAATCAAAGAGGAACTCCGCCTGAGCAAAACTCCCCGGGCGGCTATTGAGGCTGGTTATAAAAAGGCCTTTCTAACCATTTTCGACTCCAATGTTACGACCCTCGTTGCCGCTTTGTTCCTCTTCGGTTTCGGCACCGGACCGGTCAAGGGATTTGCCGTAACCCTCACAATCGGCATTTTGGTCAGCATGTTCACCGCGGTCTTTGTGACAAGGATTATCTTCGACTATTTTGTCTGGAATCGCAAAATTGAGAAGATCAGCATTTAGGCAAACAGAAAGACTGCACCGACATTAAGGGAACGGAAAGATATTGCTAACGAGGAGAACGGAATGGAAATATTAAAAACAGAAACCCATTATAATTTTGTAAAGTTGATGAAACCAACGGTGGTTTTGTCACTGGCGGTTATTATAATAGGGATTGCTTCACTGATATGGCACGGGGGGCCCAATTACGGAATTGATTTCTCCGGCGGGACCCTTATTCAGATAAAGTTCAAAAACGCTACCCATACCGACAAGATTCGGAGCGCCTTCCAATCATCCGGGTTTGAAGGAAGCATCATTCAGGATTACGGTCCCCTCGAGGTTATGGTAAGAGCCCCTGAAACAGGAAAGAATGCGGCAAGCCTGACCACTGACGTCGAAAAGGCGTCGCAAACCGCCTTCGGCGCCGGCAATTACGAGATCCGGCGCATCGAGATGGTCGGCCCCAAGGTCGGCAAGGATCTGACGCGCAAGGCGATCCTGGCAATCATTTTTTCATGGATCGGAATACTTGTCTATGTGGGAATCAGGTTCGAGTTCCGGTACGCCCTCGGGGGAATCATCGCCCTTGTCCACGACGTCCTGATAACGATAACCTTCCTTTCGCTGTTCGACAAGGAATTTGACCTGAATATCGTTGCCGCCCTTTTGACCATTATCGGGTACTCGATCAACGACACCATCGTCATTTTTGACCGGATCCGCGAAAATGCCCGTAAAAACATAAAACAATCACTGGACGATATTATTAATGCCAGCGTCAACCAGACACTCAGCCGAACGATCCTGACCTCGTTTACGGTCTTTATTGTTCTGTTGGTTTTGTTCTTTTTCGGCGGGCAGGTTATCCATGATTTTACCTTCGCTTTGATCGTCGGCACAGTATCCGGCGTTTATTCAACAGTTTTTATTGCCAGTCCGATCGTGCTGCTTTTTGAAAAAATCCGGCCTTCCGGGCTTAAAAGGAAAAAATAGCCTTGACGCCGATTGAGCTTTTAGGAACAGGTTTTTTCATGCTGGTTTTGCTGCTGGGGATATTTTCCATCCTTTTCGGCATTCCCGGGACAGTGATCATCCTGATCGACGCGGCGGTATATGCCGCGTTCACAGGATTTGACAAAATCGGCTGGAAAATCATGATAACCCTTCTTGTTCTGTCAATCCTGGCCGAATTATCCGATTTTGCGATCGGCATGGCCGGCGCCATGGAATTCGGCGCCTCAAAAAAGTCTCTTGCAGCTTCCGTCATCGGCGGCATAATCGGCGCCCTTCTCCTGTCTCCGCTCATGCTGGGGGTAGGGGCTGTCATAGGGGCCTTCTCGGGAGGTTTTATCGGCGTTTTTACCGTGGAACTTTTCCAGCAGTTTAACCTGAAACCAGCTTTGCGGGCCGCCTGGGGGAATATTGTCGGCAGGGCGGCCGGCATCTGCGTAAAGGGAGCTTTCGCGCTTGTCATGGCAGCCATCACCCTTGCAGGCGTCTACAATTGAAATTCGCCCCCGGGTGGGCAAGCAGGCATGGACTCAGGCATGGA
>CAZKHU010000023.1:0-17705 GCA_964552725.1 uncultured Syntrophus sp. | reverse complement strand
CAGGCATGGACTCAGGCATGGATTTATAAGCAATTCCATACAAAGGCAAAGGAAACAGATGACCGAAAAAAAATCGAAATTGCGGGAATATTTAGAGGCAATCATTTTAGCCGTTGTAATCGCCTTCTTCGTAAGAACATTCGTCGTTCAGGCCTACAAGATTCCCTCCGGCTCCATGAAACCAACATTGCTGATCGGCGACCACCTGCTGGTAACCAAATTTAACTATGGCGTCAAATTGCCTTTAATACGTTCCACCCTGATTCCTTTCGGAAAACCAAAACGGGGAGATATAGTTGTTTTTATTTATCCCGAAGACAGATCCAAGGATTTTATCAAACGGATGATCGGGCTTCCCGGGGACACGATAGAGGTGCGGAACAAGCAGGTTTTTATCAACAACCTTCCGTGGAACGACACGTACGGAAAGCATGTGGACAATCTTGTCATCCCCGGCGCTGTTCAGCCTCGCGACAACTTCGGCCCGGTTACGGTTCCTGAAGACTCATTTTTCGTGATGGGAGACAACCGGGATGAAAGCTATGACAGCCGCTTCTGGGGATTCGTCAGGCAACAGGACATCCTGGGACGGGCTCTTGTCATCTACTGGTCGTGGAATAGCGACAACAACAGCGTACGCTGGAAGAGAATCGGGAAAATACTCAACTGACAAACCCTATCCGAGCGGGCGAACGGTTAAGTAAACAGCGAGAAAAATATCATCGCCAGCGACAGCAGCATCAGTACGATAACCGTCAGCCAGGAAATAACATTCATTATCGTGCCGTTTACATACTTTCCCATGATGCGCCTGTCGTTTACCAATAGCAGCATGAAGACAAGAATGACCGGCAGCAGCGCCCCATTTATTACCTGGGAATAAAACATGATGCGGATAAGCGGCATGTCCGGCATGAGAATTATCCCCGCACCCAGAAAAATCATCAAAGTGTAGAGGCTGTAGAACTGGGGAGCTTGCAGAAATTTTCTGTCGAGACTCGATTCCCAGCCGAAGGCTTCACAGATCGTATACGCGGTGGAAATAGGCAGAATCGAGGCGGCAAACAGTGATGCATTGAGAAGCCCGAACGCAAAAAGCAGCGCCGCGTATTCGCCCGCGAGCGGGGCAAGCGCCTGGGCGGCATCAACAGCGCTTTCGATTCTGATTCCGTTTTTAAAGAGCGTCATCGCGCACAACAGGATGATAAAAAACGCGATAACGTTCACCATGATCGATCCGAAGATCACATCCAGCCGGGTAAAGGGGTAGTCATCGACCTTCAGTCCCTTGTCAACAACCGACGATTGCAGATAAAACTGCATCCAGGGGGCGATGGTCGTGCCGACAAGCGCCACGACCATCGCCAGAAAACCCGCATCCATCCGGAATACCGGATTCAAAAACGCAGAACCGACGGCATGCCAGTCCGGTTTTCCCATAAACCCGGAAATTATATAAGAAAAATAAATAACGCAGGCAAAGAGAAATACCTTCTCGACGGATTTGTAATTTCCCTTAACCACCAGCCACCAGACAAAGGCCGCGCTCAGAGGAACAGAAAAATACCGGCTGACGCCGAAAATCTCCATGCTTGCCGCGATCCCTGCAAATTCGGAGATCGTGTTGCCCAGATTCGTCAAAAAAAGGGCAATCATCAGATAAAAGGTTATCCGCGCCCCGAAACGCTCCCTTATCAAATCGGACAATCCCTTGCCCGAAACCACCCCCATCCGGGCGCACATCTCCTGAATTACAATCAGCACCCCGGTTATTGGGATAAGGGTCCACAGGAGGGAAAGGCCGTAATCGGCGCCGGCCAAAGAGTAGGTTGTTATTCCACCGGCGTCGTTGTCAACATTGGAAGTGATTATTCCCGGCCCGATAAGGGCGAAAAAAATCCAAAGCTTCCGCCAGCGGCCTGCGTTGAAAAATGCGTGCAAAAAACCATAAACATTTTTATTGACGGCATTGCCCATTCTTCAGCGCCTTCCTCATCCATTTTGATTCTATCTTCCCAGTTTCGCCGCTATTACTTCGAGGAGATTTTTGAATAAAATAACTCCTTTGAGTTGTTCATCATCATCCACAACAGGAATCGCCAGCAGACCATACTTGAAAAAGTCGTCGGCGATCTGTCCTTTTTTTTCTTCAATGTTGACAAAAACCACGCGCGTATCCATCAGCTCGGAAAGCAGCGCTTCGGGTTCCGCAGCCAGCAGCTCCCTCAGGGAAACAACGCCGAGAATGCGCTCATGATCGTCCACAACATAGCTATAATAGATAAGATCCAGGTCATCGGCATCACCGCGAATGGTTTTCAGGGCATCCGCTACCGTACAAGTCGGCGGAAAGCTGGGATAGGCGGTGGTCATCAACCCTCCGGCCATTTCTTCCGGATGGGCCAGAAGCTCTTTCATGTCCTCAGCCGCGTCCTTTTCCATTTCGTTCAGGATGCCTTCGGCCTTTTCCGGTGAAAGATCGCCAAGCAGATCGGCCGCCTCGGAAAGAGACATCTCTTCAATGATATCAGAGGCATCTTCAGTGGAAAGACCTTCAATCAGGCTTACCTGAACCTTCGGATCCGTCTCCTCGAGGGTTTCCGCCGCTGTTTCAATATCCAGGGCGTTAAATACCGCCGTACGTTGATGAATATCGAGCTCTTCAATTATATCAGCGAGATCTGCCGGATGAAGCTGGGCAAGACGGTTCTGGGCAATCGTCAATCGCAGCAGATCCGGAGATGATATCATCTGCACAAACTTCCAGGAAACGAGCTGGTCGGCCATCTCGTAATCAAAAAGGGCATGGAGAACAAAACCGAACAGGGGTTTCAGGCCAACACGCCGTAAAAGCCCCTGGAAACCGACATCCACATGAACAAGGTATAGTTCATCGTTGGCTATCAGAAACTGCAGGTCGTTAACACGCCTGATTTTCGCCCCATCGGTGTCAACCACCTGCTTATCCAGAAGCGCCTCTTTGAGCATCAGTTCACTGGGGACGAGTTCCTTTTCGGCCGGAAAATCGTCTCCGGTAAACTGCGCCGTAAAATGACCCTCCGAAAAAGAAAAGTCCCGGCACGAAAATACGGCAGTTCTCCTGTTGTTTTTCAGGCGTAACAGAACGCCGGTAACACGGGGATATGTCCCCTCAATATTGATGATCAGGTCAAGAATCCGGCCGACCGCATTTCCCTCCGGGCCAACTATCTTTCCCCCCAGCAACTCGCTGAAAAATATAAAGAGCTGAAAATTCTGATAATTAGGGATCGTGTTTGCCATTATCCTCTGGATGCCTCCGGAATTTGCACCGCGTATAGCATTTATTTGAATGTTCCGGCAATCTTTTTCACTCTTTATTTCCCCCTGAAATCGTCTTTAACCGGCATCCCGGGATTAGAAAAAACCTTTTCTCCTTGCATTATTATTGAATGTATGATCAAAAAATACAACTTTAAGTTCCGAACAGAAAAACGTAGATTTTTAGTCGCATGGTTATAATTGACAGAAGTATCAATAGCGCCGGATAATCATAACTATGAACGAATGGAGGAAATGCTTATGAGAATGAAGATCGTTGCGATAGCCGCCCTTTGGAGCACACTCTTCTTGTCCGCCGCCTTCGCCGCCGAGGTTGACCATGCCCAGTTTGTCGCCGGCGCCACCTTCAAAAGCGGTCAGGAGGTTACCGCAAAATGCCTGGAGTGCCACGACAAGGAAGCTGCTGATTTCATGAAGACATCTCACTGGAAATGGTCTGCCGAACAGAATGTGGCAGGGAAGAAGATGGAAATCGGCAAGAAAAACATCATCAACAACTTCTGCATTGCCGTTCCCGCCAACTGGCCCCGCTGCACCGTATGCCATGCCGGATACGACTGGAAGGACGGCAACTACGACTTTTCCAAGGCGGAAAATGTCGATTGCCTCTCCTGCCACGACACTACCGGAACCTACAAAAAGGTTTTCCCCGCGGTTCAACCGGATCCGAAACTCGACCTGGCCAAAATAGCCCAAAGCATCGGGCCGACTTCGCGGAAATCATGCGGCTCCTGCCACTTCTACGGGGGAGGCGGCGATCATATCAAACATGGAGATCTGGACTCTTCCCTGACCAATCCGACCGGGGATATCGACGTGCACATGGGGGGGCAGGCAAAGATGGAATGCACATCCTGCCATTCTTCTGAAAACCACGCAATAAAAGGACAGTCCCCCATGGTGGCGGACGGAAATGGTCAGCGCATTACCTGCAACGATTGTCATAACGATGCAAAGATTCATAAAAACCAGTTTGTGGAACGTCATATAAAAAAGGTTGCCTGTCAGGCTTGCCACATCCCGACAATCGCCAAGGCCCTGCCCACGCTCGTATGGTGGGACTGGTCAAAGGCCGGGAAAGACATCAAACCCAAAAAGGATTCCTTCGGGATGGACGATTATCTGAAAATAAAGGGAGAATTCAAATGGAACAAGGATTTTGCGCCGGAACTGCTCTGGTTCAACGGCAAGGTTGCCCGGATTCTCCCCGGCGACAAGATAGACCCGGCCAAGACAGTCAGGCTGAGCAGCCCCCAGGGGAACCGCTATGACAAGAACTCCAAGCTGATGCCCTTCAAGATCATGCGGGGCAAACAACCCTATGACTCGGGCAACAATACCATGGCTTACATAAAATTATTTGGCGGTTACTGGAAAGACTTCAACTGGGGAAAAGCGATTGAAGACGGCATGAAGGCCGGCGGTCAGCCATACAGCGGAAAGTACGGTTTTGTTGAAACCAGCATGGCCTGGCCGATCAATCACATGGTTGCCCCCAAGGAGAAGGCGCTCCGCTGCACGGCCTGCCATGGCTCCCATGGAAAACTTAACTGGAAGGCTCTGGGATATGAAAACGATCCAATCATGAAAAAGAGGAAATAGCCGCCCTTCATTCCCCCGGACTCCCTCTGCCGGAAGGGGCCCGGGGGAATAGATTCCCCCCTTGCCCGCTGCGCCTGCGCCTGATATAAGCCGCTCCGAATGAATAAATATTAAAAAAAACCGATCCTCATGTTTACAATGAGGATTTGCCACGTCATCATCTTGTTCGGGAGATTGAGAAAACTTGATTTACATAAAAGAAATAACCCTTTCCTTCGCCGACCGGAAGATCTTCGACAATATCAACTGGACAATACCGGATCGCAGCCGGGTCGGTCTTGTCGGCGACAACGGCGCGGGAAAAACAACCCTTCTAAAGACAATTGCCGGACTGATTGAACCGGACAAAGGTTCAATAGAAATCTCCAACCGTAAAAAGGCGACTATCGGCTACCTCCCTCAGGATCTTGTAGAGCTTGACCCGATTCCCCTGCTGGAATTTGTCCGGATTAAAAGCGGCGTCTCCGCTCTGGAAGGGGATCTGAGACTTTGCGAGGAGGCCCTTTCCCGCTCCAGCAGTGATGGTGACGATCACGAAAAACTGCTGGCCGATTACGAGCGAAGTGCAGCCCTTTTCGATTCGAAAAACGGCTATGCCTTCGAATCCCTGGCAAAACAGATGCTCGCCGGTTTCGGATTTCAGGAAACCGATTACCAAAAGAACTGCGCCGACTTCTCCGGAGGCTGGAAAATGCGGATCATGCTTTCCGTCCTCATCCTGTCCCGACCGGATATCATGCTCCTCGACGAACCAACCAACCATCTCGACACGGAGAGCATGGAGTGGATGGAAAGCCAGTTGAAGGACTATCCGGGAACAATCATCACTATTGCTCACGACCGCGTATTTCTTGATAAAATTACCGGCTTCATTGCCGAGTTAGCCAATCAGAAACTCGAAATATACAAAGGGAATTACAGCTATTATCTCAAGGAGAAGCAACGGCGCAAGGAGGCCCTGAAAAAGGAAATGGAACTTCAGAAGACGGAGATCAAACGGATCAAAGACTTCGTCGAGCGTTTCCGTTACAAGGCAACCAAGGCCAATCAGGTGCAAAGCCGCCTCAAGATGCTCGAAAAGTTCGATTCGATAAGGGAGGAAGGGGAAGGAAAAACCGTCGCGATCCACTTTCCCGAAAGCCCGAAAAGCGGAAAAGAGGTTCTCTCGGTCAGCCGCCTCGCCAAATCGTACGGCAATCACACTGTCTTTCACGATCTCAATTTCACCCTCTATCGGGGGGAAAAAGCCGCCGTCGTTGGAATGAACGGGGCCGGCAAATCAACCCTTTCGCGAATATTGAGCGGCGCCGAAGAGGCCTCCTCCGGGGAAATAACCGTCGGCCTGAATGTAAAGAGCGCCTTCTTCTCCCAGGAAAGCGCAATGAACCTCAATTACGACAGGACGATCTGGGAAGAGGTCAATCTCGTCGGCACAAGAAGCAACGACCAGCAACGGCGTAACCTGCTCGGCGCCTTTTTGTTTTCCGGCGACGACGTTTACAAGAAAATATCGGTACTCTCCGGCGGTGAAAAATCGCGCCTCGCCCTGCTGAAGATACTCCTCGAAGACACAAACCTGCTGATCCTCGACGAACCGACAAACCATCTCGACATCAAAACCAAGGAGGTCTTTCAGAACGCCTTGTTGAGTTACGGAGGCACCATCCTGATTGTCTCCCACGATCGCTATTTTCTCGATAACCTTGTGGGGCGGGTATTTGAGCTCAAGGACGGCATCTGCCATGAGTACAACGGCAACTACTCCTGGTTCATTGAAAAGAGAAAGGAGTTGCTGTCGGCGACCCTTTCGCCTCCTCCCTCCTGCGTCATTCAAGAGGAAATCAGTGCAGCGATGGAACTCGACCAGAAGGGCGGCGAAATAAAGGCAAAAAAGACAAAAGAGGAAAAACGGTCAGAGGCCGAGAATAGAAACCGCATCTCGAAGGCGACCGCAAGTTTCAAGAAGGAACTGGTCAAAACAGAGACAAAGATTTCTCTTCTTGAGAAGAAAAAGCGGGAAACGGAAGAGGCCCTTTGCAAAACGGAAATATATCAGCAACCGGAGCTTATCAAGCAGATGAACCTCAGTCTGAAATCGATAGATGCGGAACTGGAAGATCTCTACTATGCGTGGAACGATCTGACCTTGAAAATTGAGGCATGGGAAGAATCATTGCCCCCGTCCTCTCCCCAGTGAGGATGCCGGCGGGGGCATTTTCATCTACGGCTATGCCCCGTCGAGACCGGGGGACTCGCGTTTCCTGTACCACCCTTCCGGATCGATGAAAAACTCTTCGGTATCCTTCAGAGATGTGAAATGCTCATGCTCGATATTGGCCAGCAGCTCAAAAAAGGCCTTCTCTCTGGGATCAACCGATTTGTCCCGGAGTGCCGCATAAAACTGGGCGCCCCTCGCCTCAAACTCAATCGCAACGCGAACAGCTTTCAGGTCGTCTTCATCGCCGCCTGCTTTGGCCGTCTCCTGGGAAACCGATCCGAAGACCGCTTTCACAGCAGAATTTTTTACCTGCAGCGAAACAGTTTCCGGCCATTTCTGATCCTTTTTCCAGACTTCGGCAAGCTGCGACAGCCGCTCGTAATGCTCCAGCTCCTCCTCGGCGATTTGCGCAAACATCGCCCTGCCCAGCGGGTTTGAAGTTCTTGCGGCATTCTTCAAATAGAAATCGCGCTCCATCATCTCGTTTTTCAGCGCCATCTCCAGTGCGTTCAATCGTTCTTCCATAAGCTGCTCCTCTCGTAACGTAGTTATTTGCCTGCTTCCCCTGACTGGCGCTGATCGTACATCATAACGCGCCAAACCGCAATGACGATCAGCTGTATTTGCCGGGAAAATTCGGTTTGCGCTTCTCCTTCATGGCCTTTATCCCCTCCCGGGCATCGAGACTGCTGAAAACGGGCATCCCGATTTCCAGTTCTTTATTAAAGGCATCCGTAAAGTTCATGTCCATGCTCTCCCTAAAACAGCGAACAATCCCCTGAACTGCCAGAGGCCCATTTTTCGCTATTTTCTCCGCCATCTCCAGCGCGGCCGTCATCACTTCACCGGAAGGGACAACGCGATTGAGAAAACCCCAGTTATGGAGGGTATGGGCGCTGAAATTATCGGCGGTTAAAAGCACCTCCATCGCCCGGCAGGGGGTCAGAATGCGGGGAAGGTAAATATTGGATCCCCCCGTCGGCATGATCCCGAGACTCGCCTCCCGCATCTGGAAGATCGCATCCGTGGAGGCGAGGCGCAGGTCCGCGCCCATCACCATCTCAAAGCCGCCGGTCAGACAATAGCCGTTTACCGCGGCAATGACCGGCTTCTTTACGATGTTCGGCTTCAACATGGCCTCCGCGACCTGGGGCCCGAACCCGTCAAACCACCTTTCCGCCTCGGTCTGCGGTTCCCGCACCCTGGTCAGGATCGGAATCGCCGAACCGAGATCCATCCCTGAGCAAAAGATATCCGGCAGGCAGGAGTAAAGAATGACGACCCTGATCTCTTCATCGGCATTTATCTCATTCCATGCCTGATGGAGATCCATCAGGATCTGCGGGTCAAGCGCATTTTTTTCCTTCGGGCGGTTCAGCCCGACCTTTACGATGTGCCCCTCTTTTTCGTAATCAAGTCCCATGACTTGCCTCCTTGGCCACCTTAGGCCGCTCTCCGTAATTTTCCTGAATCCAGTTCAGATATTCGCCGCTCCTTATCCGCTCGCCCCAGCTCCTGTTTTCGAGATACCACAATACCGTCTTGCGCAGCCCCGAGGCAAAAGACTCCCCGGGGGACCATCCCAGTTCGCGGTGCAGTTTGGAAAAATCGATCGCGTAGCGGCGATCATGTCCGGGGCGATCCTTCACGAAGGTTATGAGGCTGCGCCGGGCATAGCCGGCAGGCGAAAGTTCGTCGAGCAGGTCGCAGATCATCTCGACAATCGAGATGTTTTCCATCTCCGCGTGTCCGCCGATATTGTATGTCTCCCCCCGCTTTCCTTTTTCCATAATTTCAGCGATCGCCACGCAATGGTCGGCAACGTAGAGCCAGTCGCGAACGTTCTTTCCGTCGCCGTAAACAGGAAGAGCCTTTCCTTCCAGCGCATTGAGAATGACCAGCGGAATCAGCTTCTCGGGAAACTGATAAGGACCGTAATTGTTCGAGCAATTCGATATTGTGGTCGGCAGGCCGTATGTCTCATGGTAAGCGCGCACAAGATGATCGGACGATGCCTTGGATGCCGAATAGGGGCTGTTCGGACGGTACGGCGTTTCCTCGGTAAAATATCCGTCCGGGCCCAGACTGCCATACACCTCGTCGGTGCTGATGTGATGAAAAAGATAGAATTTACCGGAAGAAGCAGTCGCCCGGGCCGCCTCCAGCAGATTGAAGGTCCCGGCAATATTGGTCTGGATGAATGCCTCCGGTTTTTTTATCGAACGATCCACATGCGACTCGGCGGCAAAATGGCAGACGGAATCGATTGCATGACGTGAAAAAATCTCCAGGATTGCCGACAAATCGCATATATCCGCCTTTTCGAAGACGTACCTGCCGGGATAAAGCTCCGCAAGTCCCTGAAGATTTTCCGGATTGCCCGCATAAGTCAGGCAGTCCATATTGACGATCCTTCCGCGGAAATTATCGCGTGCCAGCAGATGGCGGATGAAATTGCTCCCGATAAAGCCGCAACCACCCGTCACCAGCAGATTTTCGCTGTCCATTGAACCCTCCTCATTTGTGGCAAGCAAGAGCCCCCGTACTGCTTGTTCAGCTCCCTATTGTTCTGCGAGCGGTATAATATTTAATTCCCCGTTGTTGTCAATCGATATTGTCGAAAAAATTTGACAGCATCGCCTTAAAGTGGTTACAGCATTACCCGAAGGATAACCGCGAATGAGGAATCCCGAAAATTTTCTTAAATATATTTGAGGCGCCTATGGAAACACCAGACAAAAAAACTGCCCACCGGAATGAAAAGATAGAGCATCGTCCCTGGGGCTTTTACGAAATTCTCTCCGACGCATCTGACTGCAAGGTAAAGCGGATTACCGTCTATCCGGACCAGCGCCTCAGCCTCCAGCGCCACTTTCGCCGTTCGGAACACTGGTACGTAATCAGCGGCAAGGCCATTGTCACCAGAAACGGCGAGGAGATCAGTCTTGCCGCTGGTCAGTGCGTGGATTTGCCGGTACTTGCCTGGCACCGTATCCGCAACATCGGCGCGGAAAATGTGGTTTTTATCGAGGTCCAGACCGGCGACTATTTCGGAGAGGATGATATCGAACGCTCAGAGGACGACTACGGGAGGGTGTAATGTTTGAAAGTGTCGCCATCTTATCCGGAACTATCCGTTAGCTGCCTTCCCGTTCGTTCATTGTTATCTATTTCTCCGCGGAACCTTTGCAAGCCCTTGTAATCAGGATACAACTTCCCGGCACAATCGGGGCAAATCCCATGGCTGAAATTGGCATGAGTATGATCTCGCACATAGACTTCCACCTGCTGCCAATAACCTTCATCATTGCGAATTTTTTTGCAGTTGCTACAGATCGGGATTAACCCATTGAGTGTTTTTATTTCTCCCAATGCCTGTTGAAGCTGCTGTTTCTCCTCCAATAGCTTTGCGTGCTTTTCAATTAACAGTCTTCCGAATTCGTTGCGGGAGGCTTCCAGGGCGTATGACATCACCGTCACCAGCAGCAACGAGACAAGAAAGCGTAAACTCACGGCCACGCTATATGCATAAATTTTTAACGAAAAAGGATTGATGAGCAATATCCATAAAACACAAAAAAAGGCGGTGGCGACTATTACACCTTCTGTTTTCCCTAAAAAGAACACAAATACCAGGGGAAAAGGGAAAAGAAAGTAAATGACTGTTCCTTCTCCCGCGCCGATTGATACATTATAAATATAAAAGAGACTAAGGAGGGCTAATCCCAAACGATATATGGGTAAATGCGCACTCCTCTTCTTCAAGGCCACCAAAGCAAATGCAAAAACCAAACATATCGAGATATCGATGATGAATTCCATCGTTTCTCCTTCGATAAAATCAACTATGGTGAAACCGAGAATAGCGGGCGAGGAAAGGGCTATACATAAAAAGGCAAAGTGTTGTTTTCTCTTTTTTTCTATACTTGCGATTTCCATCCTTACTCCAATCTACTAAAGCAGATCAATTTTAAACTACTACGGTGGAACACTGGAAGGTTGACTGTCAACAGATTTGACTATACGTGATTTGACTATACGCAGATAAAATTGCCCCTCTTCACAGGTACGATTTCGCGCCGACCAAGGTGCGGCGGAAATAATCCCTTTCCAGGGTGTCGATCCGTATCTTCTTTCCCCTTCCCGGGGCGTGGATGAACTTGTCATCACCTATATAGATGCCGACATGCGATATCTTGCTCCCCGCTCCGGCGAAAAAAATCAGATCCCCCTTTTGCACCGAAGAAACATCCACGGAATTTCCTGACGCAAACTGCTGGCGGGAGTTCCGCGGCAGCACAATGCCGTTGAGTTGATAAACAGTCATCGTCAGTCCGCTGCAATCGAACCCCGTCTCCGCCGATTCGCCGCCCCAGAGATAGCGAACCCCCAGAAAGCTCCGGGCGGTTTTGACCAGTTCCTCCCGGAAATAGGCGTCGCCCAGCTTATCCCTCCGGGAAACAGCGTATTGCTCGGGGCTTACTATGTAGAACTCTTCTATTGCCCCTTTTTGTCTTAGTTGCTCGGCACGATCGCGGGCCTCCTTCTTCGTCGCAAAATTGCCGAAACGAACCTTATAGAGACCCTCGCGGGCGACAAAATAGGTTGAATCGAGTCCGCTATCCTTAAGCCGGCGGGTAAAGGCCGCGGCGTTCTCGGCGCTGGCGAAGGCCCCTGCCTGAATCGTGTATCCCAGGCGCGGCTGCTCTTGTTTCTCGATGGCCTTCTGCGGCTGCGGGCGAATATCGCGGACAGCCGGAGCGCTGCACCCGGCCATTGCCAGTGCACACACCAGGACCAGACCGCAAAATATCTTCCTTTTTGCATCGGAACGCACTCCCGGAAAACTGGATTGTGACCATGAAGCTTCGCTTTCCCGCTTTCGCGGGAAGGACAATCCCGGCCTTTTGCAATTGGCTCCAAGCATAATCAATAGTTTTCGAAACATATGATCAATCACGGTTGCCACACGGTTTGTTCAGACTGTGGGCAGTTACGACGAGAGTTGGCCTAACCAGGCCATCCGGTCGCTTAACCAGGCGCTTCGCCGCTCCCCCAGCGTTTGCGTACAAATTCCTGCGCCTCCTCGGCATCCGTAATCTCGCCGGCGAGTTGCGCCTCTTCGACGGCAAGGAGCATCTCCTTGAAAGCCGGTCCGGGAAGAAAACCCATTTCTATCAAATCCCTGCCGGTAACAAGCGGGGTTGGCCGTAGTTCCTCAGCAGGATACTCCAGCATTTTTTGACGACAAAATTCATAATAATCAAGCATCCCATGACTTCCCAGACAGTCGAGACGGTGCAGCTCGAGATGCAGGTCAAAATCGGGCATTCTCAGGAAGCGCTTCAGGCGGGCCGGCCGCATCCGGGAGACGTTCATGAACATCATATGTTCCCGAACAAGGGCCAGGATTGCCTCCTTATCCTGATTGGAAAAACGGAGCCTGGCGAGAATTTCCCGCGCTGCTGCCACCCCTTTTTCATCGTGACCGTAAAAATGGACCCCGCGTTCGTCCTGAAAACGCGTCAGGGGCTTGCCCACGTCGTGGAGCAGAACACCCCAGGCAAGGCGCAAATCCGCCTTCCCACCGGGCCGCGGTAAACACGCAAGCATCCGCATGGTATGCTCCCAGACATCCCCCTCCGGATGAAAGGCAGGGGGCTGCGACACCCCTCTCAACGCCTCAATTTCCGGCAATACTTCTTTCAGCAGGCCCGAATCGCTCAGAAGTTCCATCCCCCTTCTCGCCCCGCCGCCGACAAGGATGGCAGACAGTTCAGCGCAAATCCTCTCGGCGCTGATGCATTTGATGGCCTCCGCATTTCTTGATATCGCGGCAAGCGTACCGGAATCGATCTCGAAATTCAGATTCGCGGCAAAGCGTATTGCCCGGAGCATCCGCAGGCGATCCTCGGCGAAACGTCTCTCGGGATCGCCAATTGTACGGACAAGCCGTCTTTCTACATCACGGCGACCGTTTACATAATCGATTATTTCCCCTGTCTGCGGATCCATCAAAAGACCGTTGATCGTAAAGTCCCTTCTCAGCACGTCTTCCTTTGCGGTGGCGAAGGATACACAGGAGGGCCGACGGCCGTCATCGTAGCCTTCCTCTGTGCGGAAGGTCGCCACTTCGTAAGTTCTGCCCTTTTCGACAACCAGCATGATGCCGAAGCTCTCGCCCACCGGAATTGTCCTGGAAAATATTTTACGCACATCAACGGGACGCGCGGAGGTGGCAATATCGTAGTCCCCGGGTTTCTCGCCGCGGATAAAATCCCGAACGCAGCCGCCGACAAAATAGGCTTCCCAGCCGGCATCCTTCAGGCGGCGGACAATGTCGGCGGCAGCCTCAAAATCAGCAGTGGCGATATCTTCTTTCAATTTGACCGGGTTCCTTTACTTTTGTTGCCCTCAACAGTGATCATCGGGACATCCACTGCATCCGTTTTGAGGAAATTTCGCTTTTTTCTTAAGCCTTTTTCCAGCATTTTCTCAATAGAAAATGGATAAGGGCGGTAAAAACAATGGTTGTCAACGTAGCCCCGACCGGCAGCTCGCTTGCCTTTATCATGTAATAGAAGGCAATGCCAATGACAAGGGAGACCACTGCCAGGAGATCGGCTCTTCGCTCGCGGTTGTCATGCTTAACCACAAAGTAATCGACAAGCAGTATTGCAATCAGCGGCGAAAAAACTGAGCCCAGCAGATAGAGAAAATCGGTATAACGGGACATCGGAAAGATAAGGGCGACCATCGTACCCACTATGGCAAAGAGAAGCGCCGCCATCCGGTCGCTGATTTTGGGAAAGATATTGATGAGCGATATCCCTGCGGAATAGACATCCAGAAAGGTCGTCGTCACTGTGGAAAGCCCGACCACCGCCAGGGCCGTCAACCCGAGGTTCGCGACGAGCATGATCTTCGTCGGATCCGGCGAGTCAAAAAGCAGCGCACCGGCCATGCCGATGAAATACATCCAGCAGCTCCCGATGAAATAACCGAGAAACGGGGCAAACAGCGCCCCCTTTTTTGTCCTGGCCAGCGACGTATAGTCGGAAATTAGCGGAAACCAGCTAAGGGGCATGATTATTGAGAGTTCAAAGCCGACCCCGAAAGCCCCCTTCCCCGTTGCCACCCCCGCCGCCCCTGCCGGACTGGTGAAAATTACCACACTCATCACGATCGTCAAGACAAGGAGCAGCCCGGCAGCCGCGGTATTGATCACTTTAAAGCCCCGGACACCCCAGAATACCCAGAGCCCGACAAAGGACCCGATTACTAACGACATGACAACCGGATGGTCGAAATGCCAGAGGGAAACAGCAATACCGTTCATCGCTGACCCGCCTTCGATGATCATGATCGCCGTCCAGCCGACAAGCTGAAGGATGTTGATTGCCGAAATCAGGTAGGAGCCCTGTTTCCCGAACGAAATCCTTGTGGAGGCAATCGCCGGAATTCGCTCACGGAAGCCGATCAGTCCCGCCAACGCCAGAAGCGCGGTCCCGACCAGGTGGCCAAGGAGTATCGCCATGATGCCCCTCTTCCACCCCAGCTCCGCAAGATATCCCCCCGTCAGCATCTCGGCGACGGAAACAGCCGCTCCGAACCAGAGAAAAAAAAGGCTTACTCCTGTAATGCCGCTTTTATCTTTCATGGCTTACCCTCTTTCGCTGCAATTCTCCAATCCTCCGGCGGCTTTGCATCGCCCTTTGCAAAAAGCGGCGCCAGATGGTTGGTCGGCCCATGCCCCCTGCCTATCCGCCAGGCATGCCGAATCGCCTCGGATATATAGCGCTTTGCCTCTGCCACAGCGGACGGCACATCCATCCCGCAGGCCAGGCAGGCAGCTATTGCCGCCGAAAAGGTGCAGCCGGTGCCGTGGGTATCACTGGTGGCAAGGCGAGGAGACGAGAAGATTCTGAACCCTGTCGCGTCACAAAGCAGATCCGTCGCCTCGCCGTCCAGATGTCCACCTTTCACCACCACATGCCTCGGTCCCAGCTTTCTGATGATCCGCGCCGCTTCCTTCATGTCGGAGAGATTGTTGATTTTCATGCCGGCCAGAACCTCCGCCTCCGGGATATTCGGGGTAAGAACCAGGGCAAGCGGAAGAAGTTCAGCAACGAGCGTTGCCATCGCCTCCTCACGGATCAGAGCCGCCCCTCCCTTGGCGACCATGACGGGGTCGACTACGATCTTTTCTATCCGGTACTGTCGTATTTTTGCAGCCACGGCGCAAATTATCCCGGAGGTGGACAACATTCCGGTTTTTGCCGCATCGACTCCGATATCGGTTGCCACCGCGTCGAACTGGGCGGCGACAAATTCCGGCGGCACTTCGTGAATCGCAGTAACACCCAGGGTATTCTGGGCGGTAAGGGCGGTTACAACACTCATCCCGAATCCCCCCAGCACCGTAATCGTCTTTAAATCCGCCTGAATGCCGGCCCCGCCTCCGGAATCGGAACCGGCGATCGTCAATACCCTTCTCGGTTTATTAACATTAAACTCCGTTTTCATTTCCTCTCCTCATCCGGGAACACATCCGGCCAAAAGTAGCGGATTGCCAAAAGCAGTCCCGAACCGATCTCAACTATCCCTCTGCTTTCTACAAGCCGGTTGCTGACTCCGTAAGGATGACCGACCTCCATTTCCCTGCCTTGCAGCGGATATTCAAACCCGTTCAGCGCAACCCCGGTCACCTTTTGCGTAAAGGGCAGCAAGGAAACGGTCTGCCCTTTCTCTCCTTCAATAACCGTTTTGCGATTGATCATAAAAATCTCGCACCACCGATCGATCAGTTTGACCGGAACTCCCCGTTCGAGCCCGCGGGCAAGAAGAGAAATATTCGCCAGCGTATGGTCGAGTCTCTTACCCATCCCCCCCCAAATCCACACCTCGCGGGGTTCGAGGGCAAGGGCTTCCTGAAGGGCCAGTTCCGTATCCGTTTCGTCCTTGACCGGCGGATGCAGCACAACGCGGCAGCCTGATTCCCGATAACGGCGAAGGCTTCCGGGATCTATGGAGTCCATGTCGCCGACGACAAGATCAGGAGTAACCCCAATCGCTTCGAGATGGCGGGCGCCTCCATCGGCGCAGATGACCGTCTGCGGCGACACATCCGCAAGCTTCTGCCGGAAAAATTCTTTCCCGCCCAGCTCCCCGCCGGCCACGATAAAAACGATGCTGTTTGCCAACATAATGCCTTCTCTTCGAAAAACAAAAAACCGTACCCTGACTGGGTACGGCCCCGAAACGCTAAAACAGGAAAATGACCGACACTCCCTACGCTGGCATTACCCAGATCAGGTTCAACGGGTATTATCTCAGCCTTGTCCAGGCACCCCTTGCTTCAATGGCTGTTTTTCTACTGTAAAAATCCATCTTTGGCAAGCATTTTTCTCTCATTTTTCTCTCAGAAACCAAACAACCGGCGGGTGTTGAGCTCGGTCGCCGCAGTTACTTCCTCAATCGCAATGCCCCTGATTTCCGCAATCCGCCGGGCCGTCTCAACTACGAAAGCGGGTTCGTTGCGCTTTCCCCTCCAGGGTTGAGGGGCGAGATACGGGGAGTCCGTTTCAATCAGCATCGCATCCAACGGTATCCCCAACGCAACTATCCGCAGTTGTTCTGATTTTTTATAGGTGACAGGCCCGGCGATGGAAATGTGGAATCCCAGATCGATGCAGCGTTTGGCCATCTTCAAGTCTCCGGAGAAGCAGTGCAGCACGCCCCGCAGACGCCCCCTTCGGTGCGCCAGAAATTCGAGCGTTTCCTCGTGAGCCTCCCGGTCGTGAACAATGACCGGCATGCCAAGTTCAATGGCCAGATCGAGCTGCTCTGCAAAATGCTGAAACTGGAGCTCCCTGGGGGAGTGATTATGGTAGAAATCAAGCCCGATCTCCCCGATCGCCACGACTTTATCCCGTCCGGCAAGAACCCGCAAAGAGCCATAAGTCATGGCGTCAATTCCCTTCACCTCATGGGGATGAATCCCGACCGACGCATAAATGAGATCGTAATTGCCGGCAATTTCCACCGCCTTTACGCTGTCGGGGACACTCGTTCCCACTGTAATCGCCGCGGCAAGGCCTGCCGCTCCGGCCCTTTCAATAACCTCTTTCCGGTCGTCGTTGAATTCATCCATCTCCAGATGCGCGTGGCTGTCGATCATGGTTTTGCTCCTCCGTTCGCTGCGTCAATTTTAAAGTGTCCTTCTCCTCCAGAGCAATGCCGTTTGTCAAGAAATGATGACTGGAAAGGGTTTTTATGTTATTTTTCACAAGTATTTGCTCTTGTAAAAAAGGAAATCATGGGCTAAGCTCCGCGGCGCATACACCAAGAATAACGCGCCTTGGGGACTTGCGGAACAAAAGATCCGCTCGTAATATGGAAGTCAGCGCTACAGCAAGGTTATCGGGAGTGAGGATACCACCGTGTTTCCCGGTTTGTTATTGAATCATATCCGGGCATGACAAATGAGTAATTTTTAAATATATTCCAGTGAGGCAATTGCAAAACCATTTGTCATTCCCGAATGTCTCTATCGGGAATATGG
>CAZKHU010000022.1:6690-36532 GCA_964552725.1 uncultured Syntrophus sp. | reverse complement strand
GCCAAAGCGACGATGAAGGAGGTCAAAAACCCGACTGCCAGGTAATTGAACTGGTACGGGGAGAAAACAGCGCCGTTTTTATACAGGTCGTAAACCGTTGCGGCGAGCATCGTCGGAACGGCCAGCAGAAATGAAAATTCGACAATGATTGTCCGTTTCATGCCGAGGATCAGCCCCCCGACGATCGTCGCCGCGGAACGGGACACCCCGGGGATGACGGCAAGCGACTGAAAAACGCCGATCAGAAACGACTGCATGTATGTAATTTCAGAAAGTGATTTTGTCGCGTCGTCTTTTTCGCGATGAAGCGTCTCGAAGACGATCAGGATGATTCCTCCGACAAGCAGCGACCAGAGGACGACCGCCGTTGAGCCGAGGAGGATGGTTTTGATGATTTTGTAGAGGACAAAGCCGATTATGCCGGTCGGCAGAAAGGCGACGGTCACCTTTTTGATCGTTTCCCAATTGACAAGCAGGTCACGCCAATACAAGACTACGACGGAGAGTATTGCCCCCAACTGGATGGCGATGTCAAAACTCTTGACGAAATCGCTCTCCGCAAGTCCGAGCAGTTTACCGGCGAGAATCAGGTGGCCGGTGGACGAAATGGGCAGAAACTCCGAAAAACCTTCGACGATGCCAAGAATTATCGATGCTGCCATGTCCATTTAATGTTACCCCAAACATGCGGAAGAAGGCCTCGCGCGCGATCCCCTTGCGGGTTGATGGATTGCGTTCAGTAGCAAAAACAGCCGTTTTCGTAGATCAGAATCTTTTCGCCCGTCTTCAGATGGGCCGTGACCTTTTTGGGCTCCGTGTTCACCATGTCCCAGTGCAGGGCCGAGTCGTTGAACCCCAGCCTTTTCTTCAACGTCGGGGTCATCGAGGTCTGGTCGCCGGAAAATGTGTCGGTATACGAGGCGCCGACGGCGATATGGCAGTTGCCGTGGGCGCCTCCGAAATTTTCATCGAAGAGGGTGTCGGCCATGAACATGTCGATATGAGAGAAACGACGGTCGGTCAGCGAGAACTCGCCGAGCCGCCTGGCCCCTCTATCCATGGAAAGCTGACGAACAGTGAAATCCTCGCCTGTCTGAGCGCTGATTGCCACAGCCTCGCCCTTTTCAAAGGTCAGCTTTACCCCCTCGACATAGTTGCCGCTGCGATACGACGGCAGATTTGCGTAGTATGTCCCCTTTGTCCCTCGCCAGTCCGGGGAGATGAAAAGCTCGAAACTCGGGATATTATGGCCGGAGACTCCCAGCCACTGTCGCTTGTCCCCCGGCGATATCCACAGGTCGCAGCCGGCTGACTCGACATGCAGCCAGTTTGCGCGCAAGCTTCCCAGCCATTTTTTGATGGCAGCGGCATCACGCCTGATTTCCTTCCATTTTGCGACCGGATTATCCTGATCCAGGTAGCAGGCCCTGCTTATCTGCGTTGCATAAGCGTCTACAGTTGTTCGGGCCTGCCGGGCGAGTTCCCCGGTCGGAAATGTGCAGAGGGTCCAGCCGTAGTCCCCCTGCTGCTCGCGCGTCTCGATGATGTCGCGGAGCTGTTTCCGGGCGACCAGCGCCCTGCCGATTTTCGCTGAATCGACATCCTTCAGATGGGTCAGCGATTCGGGCGCATGCAGGTAGATGCGCCCGTTAAGCTCTCCGTAGAGCTCCTTTTCTCCCGGCGGCAGAAAGACGAGCTGACCGGCCCCCGATTTTTCAAAAAAGGAAAGCTCCATAACAGGCGACAGGCTGATTCGCTGTACCGGGTTCATGCCCCGGGAGAGGATCTTTTCATAGAGGAGTTCCGCCAGGCGCAGGGCCGCCCGGTCGTACTGGAGCAGGATAACGTCCCCCCGGCGATAACGGTTTTTCCGGGCGGTTTCCATTCCCCAGATGAGCACGTCGGCATATCTTTCCAGATACGTCCCGCTCAGGACATCTCCAGTTTTTTCCATCTTCGGCATCGCTCCTTTTTTCATTTTGCGTTCAGGATCTTTTCAATTCGCGCCATGTCCGCCCCGAGGACAACCTGCCCGTCTATAAGGAAGAGGGGCGTTCCGTTTACCCCGATTTGATTGCCGATCTCCTGATGCGCCTTCAGGAGTTCATCGGCGGCCGGCGATTTGCAGGGAGAGAATTTCATGTCATCCAGTTTGCCGGACATTGCCTCCTCATAGGCCTTGCCCCTGTCCGAGGCGCAGAAGACCTGAAGCGTCTTTGCCTTTGCGTCCCTATGCGACGCCGCCGGGAGCAGAAAAACATGGCGGGTCAAATCTTTCCGTCCGGCCAGGTATGCCGACGCCTTCCGGCAGTAGGGACAGTCAATATCGGTGATTTCGACGACTTGATGCTTGCCGTTTCCTATCCGGATTGCCTTGTCCAGGGGAGTTGCCTTTAATTTTATCCCGATGAGCTCTTCGATTCTGTTTTCCGTCAGGTTTTCCCCCTTGCTGGTCACAATCGGTCCGTAGATCAGGTATTCCGGGCCCGGGGCGTAATAAACGACCCGGCTTCCCACCGTAACTTCATACAGGCCGGCAACCGGCGTCGGCTTGACGCTGTCCGCGCGGATTGCGGGAAAACTCTTGCGAAAGGACTCATCCGGGGGCGAAGCCAAGGCTGTCGCCGCGGTGAGCAATGCCAACGGGAACAAGATGCAGCATATTGTAAATGTCTTCTTCATGCGGAAATCTCCTTTTATTAATGTGTCTTCACAGTCTCAAGGCAGGGACCCGGTCTCAGACGCGCCTTTCGACAACGTAGTCCGCGACGGCGAGGAGCGCCGTCTTCGCGTCCGAATCGGCAAACAGGGAAAGACATCCCTTTGCCTCCGCGACGTATTTTTTCGCTCTTTGCAGCGAGTAGGGGATGCCGTCATAGCGGTTTATCAGTTTCATGATTGCCGAGGCCGAATCCTCATCCCTGTTTTTAACCCCGTTCTGAACGAGAGTCTTTTCCTCGGGGGCGCATTTTGCCAGTGTGCGGATAAGCGGCATGGTCATTTTCCCGTCGCGGATATCCTGGCCGATCGCCTTGCCGAATTCCTCTTCCTTGCCGACGTAATCGAGGGCGTCGTCGGTGATTTGGAAGGCGGCGCCCAGCCCCATGCCGAAGCGGGTGAGGGCCGCGATCTGTTCCTGCGGCGCGTCGGCGATGATCCCGCCGATTGCGCATGCGGCGGAGATGAGGATCGCCGTTTTTTTCTCGACAATCGCCAGGTACTCCTCTTCGGTTGTATTGACGTCGCCGGCCTTCATCAATTGAAATACCTCTCCTTCCGACATCATGTTTGTCGTCGTCGAAATAAGCTTGAGGATGGGAAGGCTGCCGTCTTCGGTCATCAGCTTGAACGATTTGGAGTAAAGGAAATCTCCAATCAGGACGCTTGCCTCGTTTCCCCAGATGCGGTTTGCAGCAATTCTCCCCCGTCTCGTCTCCGCATGGTCAACGACGTCGTCATGAAAGAGCGTGGCGGTGTGGATGAACTCGATCACCGCAGAAAGCGGATAGCGGCGTTCTCCGCGGTAGCCGCAGAGTTCCGCCGCTGCCAGCAGCAAAAGGGGACGGAAACGTTTTCCTCCTCCTCCGATCAGGTGATGGACGATCTCCGGGATCAGCTTTACCTCCGACTGGAGATAGGTTTCCATATATTCGCCGGCCCGCTTCAGATCGTTTCCGAAATAATTAAAGACATCCTGCATCTGCATTTTTTTCTCCTTAATCTTGCCCCGATGCGTTTGCCCAACCCCGGAAGTCGGGAATATCGAGACTGGGCTTTATAGATTATGCAGGCGGAAAAGTCAAACAGGCCCAAAAGCCGGATAGTGATTTGGCCGGCCTGGTTAGTGAACTAAGGGTTTTGGCAGGCTTCCCCCGCAAACGGCAAATTATTGGCGTTGAAAAGGGCGCGGGGATGGGGTAAAGGAAAAGCGCAAGCAAATGGAGACAGGGAAGATGACGCTGGACGAACAGGAACTGGAAAGATATGCCCGCCAGATTATTTATTCCGACTTCGGAGAAGCCGGGCAGCTCTGTTTGAAAAAGGCCCATGTGCTGATTGCCGGCGCGGGAGGTTTGGGTTCTCCCAATGCCATCAATCTAACCTATGCGGGCATCGGGAAGCTGACGCTGATTGACTGCGGCTCCGTGGAGCTTTCCAACCTCAACCGGCAGACGCTGCATTGGGAAAAGGATGTTGGCGTGGCGAAAGTTGTTTCCGGATCGGCAAAGCTTGCGGAAATGAATTCAAAGACAGAAATAATCCCTTTGCATATTGCAATAACCGCGGAGAATGCCGGAGGGCTGCTGTCAGGAGTTGATCTTGTTATCGATTGCCTCGATAACATGGAGAGCCGCTTTGTCCTGAACGAAGGTTGCGCAAGGGCGGGTATCCCTTTCATACACGGCGGCATCAGCGGCCTGGAAGGCCAGGTGACTACGATCATTCCCGGGAAAACTCCCTGCCTTGAGTGTATCTATACACGGGGAATAGGAGGAGGGCAAAGATCGCCCTTCCCGGTATTTGGCGCCACCCCTTCCCTTGTCGCATCCCTGCAGAGCATGGAAGCCATAAAGCTGCTGGCGGGATTCGGCGAGCCGCTGACCGGGAAAATGCTCTTCGTCAACGGGGAGACTATGGAATTTAACATAATTAAAATAGAGAGAAAAAAGGACTGCGCTGTTTGCGGAGGTGGCAATATATGAGCATCAAAGTGACAATCCATCCTTTCCTCAATGACGGCAAGGAGCTGCAGCTCGAGGTTGATGGCAATACCGTGGGCGAATGCCTGAGGGCGATATTGCGGCAGCACCCGGCGATGGAAAAGAAGATGTTCGACAAAAAAGGCAGGATAAAGGGTTATATAGAGGTTCTCGTAAACGATCACGGAATAGGCACGGAAGAACTGGCCTGCCCGGTCAAGGACGGGGATTCCATGACTGTTATAGTCTTTCTGTCGGGCGGCTGAATCATTGACAGTTTTTGCGCCTTGTCGAGAAGGCCTGTTTTTTGCGGCGCTCAGGGGGAGGTGCGTTTATTAGTCATTATTCCCGCAAATTGTATCCAATCCACCGTAGAAATTAAAAAGCTGATTTCGTTGCTGTTTTCTCTGTCACATTTTTTCTGGTCCTACAGCCCTAATATAAAGCATTTTTTTATTCTAAAAATTGTTGACAGTACATTTAAAATGTATTATCGGGACAGAAAATTTTCTACCTGTACCTGATATTGGATACATTATGGATGAAATCCTGCTTAATAAACCTCCTGCCCAGCGAAAATTATCTGTTCGGGAAAATACCTATCAAGAACTGAAAGAGGCAATTTTTGCAGGCAAATTCAGTCCCGGAGAACGGCTTGCCGAAGAGCATATTGCCGCTGAGCTTGGGGTAAGCCGAACACCGGTGCGGGAGGCTCTCCAGCGTCTCCAGCAGGATGGATTCATTGAACCTCTCGGTAAAAGGGGGTTCCGCATTCCCGAGAATTCTCAGGAAGAGATTAGAGACATATTCGCCTTGCGGGCTGCCATGGAAGGTCATGCCCTCAGGCTGATCTGCAAACGGATTACCGATGAGCAGATAGGGTCGCTCGAAGAGATTATAAACCAGGCGGAAACCGCCATTCTTGAAAAAAGGGTTGCAGATCTGTTTAAATGCAATACCGCTTTCCACGATGCCCTGATGGGGTTGGTGGCGCACAAGTTCCGCTTTCATCATCTTCTCATCAATATGAGAAGATATGTCCTGCGATATCGGAAAGATTCCCTGCGGGACCTGAGGGCGGGGGAGAGGTGCGTGGATGGCCATCGGATGATTCTGCTGGCGCTTAAGCTCCGGGACGAGGAACTGTGCGAGAAGGTCATGAAAAGGCACATTCAGACTTCCGGGGAAGATGTGCTTCAGATCACTATCGAAAAACTATAACTAAGGAGGAACAAACAGAATGTCTTATTCCAGTGGTCGTCATTTTTTACAGATACCGGGGCCAACCAATGTTCCCGAACAGGTTTTGCGGGCAATGGCCAAGCCGACCATCGATCACCGGGGGCCGGAGTTCAAGGCGCTGGGTCTGGAGGTCCTGGCCGGGATGAAAGCGGTTTGCAAGACAACGGAACCGGTCATCATTTTTGCGTCGTCGGGGACCGGGGCCTGGGAGGCGGGGCTCGTCAATACCCTTTCCCCCGGTGACAAGGTGCTGATGTTCGAAACCGGGCACTTTGCAACCCTCTGGAAAGATATGGCTATCCGCTTGGGACTGGAGGTGGAGTTTGTGCCCGGCGATTGGCGGCATGGCGTGGATCCCGCCGTGGTGGAGGCAAAGCTTTCCGAGGATCGCAGTCATCGGATAAAATCCGTCAATGTGGTTCATAACGAGACCTCTACCGGCGTACTCAGCCGGATTGGGGAGATCCGCAAGGCCATCGATCGCGCCGGCCATCCGGCTCTCTTCATGGTCGATACGATCTCCTCGCTGGGGTCTGCCGATTACCGCCATGACGAATGGGGCGTCGATGTCACTGTCGGCTGTTCGCAGAAGGGGCTGATGCTTCCTCCCGGTCTCGGGTTGAATGCGGTCAGCGCCAAAGCCCTCGCCGCTTCAAAGAGTTCGCTGCTTCCCAGGTCTTACTGGTCATGGGAGGCGATGCTGGGCGTAAACAAAGATGGTTTTTTCCCCAGTTCTCCCGCTACCAATCTGCTCTATGGTCTCCGGGAATCCCTTCACCTCTTGCAGGAGGAGGGGCTGGAAAACGTCTTTGCCCGCCATATCCGCCATGGCGAAGCGACAAGACGGGCGCTGAAGGCATGGGGAATCGAGAATCTCTGTCTCAATCCGGAAGAGTACAGCCCGGTTCTGACGACGGCGCTGATGCCGGAGGGGAAGGGCGCCGACGCCTTCCGGGGGGCGGTGCTGGAGAAGTTCAACATGTCGCTGGGCAGCGGTTTGGGCAAGCTGAAGGATCGAGTTTTTCGGATCGGTCATTTGGGGGATATGAATGACCTGATGCTGGTTGGAACGCTCGGCGGCGTGGAGATGGGATTTACCCTTTCTGATGTGGCTCATCAGAAAGGCGGTGTCAGAGCGGCAATGGAGTATCTGGCTGCCTGCTGAGAGGCAGCCGGGTGGTTACAAAACATTTTTTTAATTGGCTGATTAAGGAGGAAAGTATGAAAAAACAGATCACCGGATTATCGTATGGGGTGCTGCTGTTCGCTGCAGCAGTCCTGACAACTGTTGCGGCTGCAACCCCTGCTGCCGCCTGGGAACCCACCAAACCGGTGGAAGTTATCGTTCCCGCCGGGGCCGGAGGAGCTTCCGACCAGATGGCGCGCACCATGCAGGGCATTATCGTGAAATACAAGCTGATGAAACAGCCCATGATGATCCTGAACAAGGGCGGTGCAAGCGGCGCCGAGGGCGCCATGGACACCAAAGGGGACAAGGGCAACGCCCACAAGCTGATGGTGGCGTTCTCGCTGATCTACACTCTGCCGATCTCGACGAATCTGCCGTTCACCTGGCATGATCTCAACCCGGTGGCCATGGTTGCGATGGATGATTTTCTGCTGTGGGTCAATCCTTCGAAACCCTACAAGACGACCAAGGATTTTATCGCCGCCGTAAAGGCTGCGCCTGCCGGAACCTTCAAGATGGGCGGCACCGGTTCGAAGCGTGAAGACCATATCATCACCGTCGCCATCGACAAGTTTGCCGGGACAAAATTCACCTACATCCCCTACAAGAGCGGCGGCGAGGTGGCTGTCCAACTGGCGGGAAACCATATCGACGCCAACGTCAACAATCCCAGCGAAAATGTCGCCCAGTGGCGGGCCGGCCAGGCCCTTCCCCTGTGCGTTTTCTCGGATACCCGCATGGCTTCCGACAAGAAGGTTACCAGCGACAAGTCATGGGCCGATATCCCTACCTGCAAGGAGACCGGTCTTGACGTTCAATACCAGATGCTGCGCGCTTTTTTCCTGCCGCCCGGCACTACCGCCGAGCAGGTTGCCTTTTACGCGGATCTGCTGAAGAAGGTCGTTGCCACCCAGGAATGGAAGGATTACACGGAGAAGACCTCCCTGAAGAACAAATACTTGACAGGGCAGGACTTCGTAAAATTTCTGGAAAAGGATGAGGCATTCCACACCAAGCTGATGCTGGAAGCAGGGTTTGGCGCCAAGAAATAACGTCGCTGCCGGCAGGCGAATCGGGTGTTTTGCCCATTCGCCTGCCGATACGATGTCTGCAGTTTGCTTGAATGGAGGCAGTAAATGGAGCAGAAGCAAGGGGAGGATAGACTTGAAAGGGGTTTGTCGTACAACTCCGTGGAGGCAATTACGGCGGTCGTCGTCTTCTGCATCGGGGCCGTCATGATGTTTGACACTTACCGGATCGGCGCCGGGTGGGCCTTCGACGGGCCCGAATCCGGTTACTTTCCGTTCCGCATCGGCGCCATCGCCAGTATTACGAGCGTTGTGATTTTTCTCCGGACGCTCTTCGGCAAAAAACGCAATCTCGAGATTTTTGTTTCAGGGGAGAAATTAAAACTCGTGCTTAAGGTGCTGTTGCCTGCCATCGTCTATGTGATTGCCACTCAACTGATAGGCATTTACGTCGCGTCCACCTTCTTTATCGGCGGGTTTATGCGGATGGCGGACAAATCGGGTTGGCTGAAGGTTGTTCTGGTCAGCATCTTTACGAGCGCGGCGCTCTTCTGGATGTTTGAGATTCAGTTCATGGTGCCGCTGCCCAAAGGACCCCTGGAAGCCCTGTTTGGATATTGAGATGGTTTAACTGAAGCGTTACGCTTAGGAGGATTGTTAAGTGGAAGATCTGTTCAGTCTAATCCACGGTTTTTCAGTGATATTTTCCTGGTACAACCTCGGCATGATGTCGCTTGGGCTCGTTTTGGGGGTTGTAGTCGGGGTGCTTCCCGGTCTGGGAGGGCCGAACGGGGTGGCCATTCTGCTGCCGCTTACCTTCACCATGCCGCCCACCTCGGCGATTGTCATGCTTTCATGCATCTATTGGGGTTCGCTGTTCGCTGGGGCCATTACCTCGGTTTTGTTCAATATCCCCGGAGAGTCTCACTCGGTGGCGACGACCTTCGACGGCTATCCTCTCGCCCAGCAGGGGCGGGCCGGGGAAGCCCTTACCATGTGCTTCACCGGCTCATTCGTCGGCGCCCTGTTTTCAGTGCTGCTGATCACGTTTCTGGCGCCGCTCGTGGCTAAATTCGCGATGAAGTTTGGACCTCCCGAATTCTTTGCCGTATATCTGCTTACCTTCAGCAGTTTCATCGGGACAGGGAAGGACACCGCCAAAACGGTCATTGCCCTGATGCTTGGTTTTGGTCTGGCGACGATCGGCATGGATACCGTAAGCGGCCAACTGCGCCTGACCTTCGGTTTCACGCAAATGCTGACCGGCGTGGATTTCCTGATCGTTGTCATCGGCCTGTTCGGTGTGGGAGAGATTCTGATCAGCATGGAAGAGGGTCTCAATTTTGAAGGTAAAAGCGCCAAGATCAACCCGAAGGTAGTTTGGGAAACATGGAAGAAGCTGCCCAGGTATTGGGCTACACTTATCCGCAGCTCGCTGATCGGCGCCTGGATGGGAATTACGCCGGGAGGCGCTACATCCGCCTCCTTCATGGGCTACGGCATTGCCAAGCGCTTTTCGAAGAATGGCGACAAGTTTGGCTCCGGCGAGCCGGAAGGCGTTCTCGCTCCCGAGACGGCCGCCCATGGCGCCGGATGTGCGGCGCTGTTGCCGATGATGGCGCTGGGAATTCCTGGCTCGGCTACTGCCGCGGTTCTGCTGGGGGGCCTCATGATCTGGGGGTTGCAGCCGGGGCCCCTTTTGTTTGTCGAACAGAAGGAATTTGTCTGGGGACTGATCGCCAGCATGTATCTCTCCAACGTTGTCGGTCTGATCATAGTTCTATCCACCGTGCCGCTGTTCGCGGCGATCCTGCGCATCCCGTTTGCCATCATCGCCCCGATCATCATCGTCGTATGCGCGATCGGCGCCTTCTCCGTGCACACCGCCATGTTCGATATCTGGCTGATGCTGCTCTTCGGCGTGATTGGCTATGTGTTGAAAAAGCTTGATTATCCTCTGGCGCCATTGGTATTGGCCGTGGTGCTTGGCGACCGGGCAGAAATCTCCTTTCGCCAGTCCATGATGGGTTCCCAGGGGGCGCTGGGCGTTTTCTTTTCAAACTGGCTGGTCAGCTCGATTACCGTATTGGCGCTGATTATGCTCTTCTGGCCGGCTTTTTCGTTTATCAAGGACAAGTTCAGCAAGTCATTGGCATAAGCAAGTCGGACCGGAAAAATTACAACAGGCAGTCACTAATTCGGGAAGCCGCATCCCTGCGGATGCGGCTTCCTATGAAGCTTACGCTGTCAGGACCGAAGGAACATCAATGATTATCCAAGTATGGCATGCCGATTCACTGGCCGGGCCGCTGAGCGGGCTGAAAAAGGCGTTTGAAGAAAGAAACTCCGGCGTGAAAATAAATACCGTCTCGGGACGTTCCCGGGAGCTTGCCGAGCGCATCATCAAAGGGGAAACCTGTGACGTTTTCGCGTCATCGGATCCGGCGGTTATAAAAGAGATGTTTGCAAAGAAAAGCGGCAGCCGAGGCGCCGCGTCCTGGTATGTTGTTTTTTCAGCGAATGAACTGGTGGTGATTGTCGGCAGGGGGAACCCTCTGGGATTGACGCAAATGACCGGTCTGGCCAGAGAGGGAATAAAGCTGGCGCGGGTGACCGGCGAAAAAGACATGGCTGCCGGCCGCTCCGTTGAATTTATTAAAAAAGCATCTGCCTGGGAAGGACGTCCGGATTTGGCGCAAAGGATCATTGACGGGGCCTTGCGGGAAAATACCATTCCCGAAGTTCTGGCAGCGGTGCAAAGCGGCAGGGCCGATGCCGGCATTGTATATCTGTCAGCCGCGGTTACGATTGCCGGCAGCGTGGAAATTTTGTCTTTCCCCGCCGAGGTAAATCTCAGCAAGGATATCCGCAATGCGGTTACCATCCCGGGAACAGCCGGAAACGGGGAGGCGGCGATCGGTTTCGTCCGGTTCATGCTGTCCGCCGGGGGACGTCAGATATTGCAGAATGCCGGACAGCCGCCGCTCATCCCGCCGCTCAAGGGGGGAGACGTCCCTGGTGAGCTTGATCTGCAGTTCTGAGCTGCGAAGATATGTCCATCATTTAATTGCAGTTATGACTCCTGTTTTGTCCCCTGTTCAAGATTCATTCACCTTTTCCAGCCTTTCTCGATATGTCGGGCAGCCAAAGAAAGGGTGAAGGTAAGGACGAAATAAAGGGCCATAACCGTGATCCATACCTCGAAGGTCAGATAGGTTGCGCTCATCAGTTCCGTTCCCTGAAATGTCAGTTCCGGGATCGAGATCACCGAGACAATGGCGGAATCCTTTATAGTCGATATCAGTTGGCCCGCCAGCGACGGCAGGATGCGCCGGAAGGCCTGCGGCATGATTACGAAGAGCAGTTGCTGATATCTGGCAAGTCCCAGGGCATGGGCGGCTTCCCACTGTCCCCTTTCGATCGACTGGATGCCCGCCCGGACGATCTCGGCGATGTAGGCGGCTTCGTAGAATACCAGCGTTGTCAGTCCGGCAAAAAATACGGAAAGGCGCTCCGGCGTCGTAAAGAGAAAGCTCAAGGTTGCCTGTGCGCCGGGTGTTGCGGTGCGGATTGTGCGTTCGATGTCAAGGGCAGACATGATACGGTCGCCGGCAAAAAAGTATACGATAAAGACCAGAACCAAAGGCGGCAGGTTTCTCACAATCTCCACATAACCCGCGGCGATGAGGCGCTCGCAGCGTCCGGCGCTTAAGCGGAGCAGCCCCATCGCCGTTCCGAAGAGTGTGGCAAGGACGGTCGCCCAGAGGCTAAGTTTGACCGTAATCAGGAAACCCCGGAGGAGCGTCCCCGCTTTCAGATTTCCTGCCTCGACGCGGACGATATACTGGGGGATCGCGGCCCATTGCCATTTGTATTGCATGTCGACGCTTATGCGGTGTACGCAATAAAGGGCCGCGGCCGCAAGCAGGGCAAGCAGAAGACCGTCAATCCAGTTAATCCGGATATCTTCTCTCATCATCCTCTCCGGAGGGTTATTTAACCAGCTTTTCCCAGTCCCTGGTTTCAAACCAGTAATGCTTGCGTTCCTTGAGCCATCCTTCGGCTTCCACCACCCTTATCCAGTTATCCAGAAAATTCAGGCTGTCCGGGTCGCCCTTCCGGACGGCGAATCCGATTGGTTCTTTCGTAAATTCTCCTTGCATCGGCAAAAAAAGGCGGTCGGGGTTGGCGATTGCCTGATAGGCCGGGAGCGGCGCCGAGGCGACAACGGCATGGACTCTTCCGAGAAGCAGTTCCTGAATAGCCTGGGACTCGTCATCGAAGAGCCGTGTCCTGGCTTTCGGCATGAACCGCTGGACGGCTGTTGCGGCCGTTGTTCCCGTTCGCACGGCGATCGAGACGCCGGGGCGGTTGAAGTCTGCTATTTTTTTGAAGCCGGCGGCAAGCTTTCTGTGGGCAACGATCGACATTCCCGTATGGTCGTAGGGGATGGAAAAATTGACCTTGAGGTTGCGCTCCGGCCGGATTCCCATTCCTCCGACAATGATGTCAAACTTTCCAGTCAGCAGGGCAGGAATAATCCCGGACCATTTGGTAGGAATGAATTCCACTTTGACCCCCATGTCTCCGGCCAGCCTTTTGGCAACGTCAATCTCGAAGCCTATGAAGTTGCCGGTTTTATCCTGGATCGCCCAGGGGACAAAGGTGGACATGCCGACCCGCAGCACGCCGCGTTTCATCACCTGCTCCAGCATGCCTGCATCCTGTGCCTCCGGGCGGGCGGGCTGGGCGGATGCCTGCCTTGTGCCGGCGATTGTCCCTGCAACGAGTAAAAACAGGAACCAGACAAAAAGATTTCTCGTTTTCATTGCAATGCCTCCTTTGCTTACAATATCTGCCTCAAAAACGCCTTCGTTCTTTCCTTGCGCGGCGCCTCGAAAAACTGCCTTGTCGGCGCCTCTTCGACGATTTTTCCCGCCTCCATAAAAACGATCCGGTCGCCCGCTTCCCGGGCAAAGCCCATCTCGTGCGTCACGACGACCATCGTCATTCCCTCTGCCGCCAGCGTCCGCATCACCTCCAGCACCTCTCCTATCATCTCGTGGTCAAGGGCGCTTGTCGCCTCGTCGAAGAGCATTACCTTCGGTTCCATGGCGAGCGCCCGGGCAATGGCCACGCGCTGCTGCTGGCCTCCGGAGAGCTCGTGGGGGTAGCGATCCGCCTTTTCAGAAATTCCCACCTTTTTTAACAGCGCCATCGTTTTCTCCTCAGCCTGGGCGCGCGTTTTTTTGCGGACGCGCATCTGGGCGAGATCGATGTTTTTCCGCACCGTCATATGGGGGAAGAGGTTAAAAGACTGGAAGACCATCCCCACTTCCCGCCGGATGAACAAACGGTTGCCGCGGTGCCGGTCCAGGGGAATTTTGTCGATCGTAATCGAGCCGCCGTCAATCTCTTCGAGACCGTTTAAGCATCTGAGGAACGTAGATTTTCCCGAGCCGGACGGGCCGATCACGACGACTGTTTCCCCGCGTTGCACCGTAAGGGAAAAGTGGTCGAGGGCGACAATCCCCCCTGAAAAGGTCTTTGTGATGTTAACCGCCTCGATGATCGGCGCTTCCATATTGTCGCTCATGGGTGGGCTCCAATCCACCAGGAGTGCTTTTCGCTGATCCGGCGTTCCAGAAGACGGACGGCCATGGATAGGCCAAAAGTCAAAACAAGATAGATCGCGGCGACTGTGAACCAGATTTCGAAGGCCAGAAAGGTTTCGGACACGATTTTCTGCCCCTGCATGGTGAGGTCATAGATGGCAATTGTGCTGACGAGCGATGAGTCCTTGATCAGAGAAACGGATTGACCGGCCAGCGGCGGCAGGACGCGGCGGATGGCCTGAGGCAGAATCACCGAGCGATATGTCTCGAACAAACCGAGTCCCAGGCTATGGGCGGCTTCCCACTGTCCCCGGGGAAGAGAGACGATTCCTGACCGGAGGATCTCCGCGGCGTATGATCCCTCGAAAAGGCTGAGCGCCAGAACAGCGGAGGCAAAAGCCCCGATGTTCAGAATCGGCGACAAAACGAAGTAGACGAAGAATATCTGGATCAGAAGAGGCGTGTTGCGGATCAGTTCCAGATACGCCCGGGCCAGCGTTCGCGCGGTGAAAGAGCGCGAAATGCGAAACAGGGCTGTGATGAGGGCCAGAAAGAGCGTGCAGAGAAGCGACAGGGCCGATATTTCCAGAGTTATCAGAAGTCCCTGGAGAAGCGGACCGGCCCCCTCGGAAGAAAAGAAAAACTGCGGGACGCGATACCACTGCCACTTGTAATCGGCGCCACGCGCTCCCGCGGTCACCAGCCAGACGACCACCCCCGAGAAAAGCAGAAACTTTCCGTAATCGAGCAGATTTTTCCTGGAAAGCATATCGATTCTAACCTCATGCGCAAGCATATCTCGAATTCCTCAGTAACGAGCAGTTTTTTCCGCTTTCGGGACAGCGATTGTCAGGGGCAGCGATGCTTCATCTTTTTCCCCGAATTGCTCCCATTGGTCGTTAATAACATATCTGCGTAAAATATGAACACGGAAATCCCGATTTGCAGTTTCACGAAATAGTCGAAGGGGGAAAATATTCCTTGACAGGGATTTGCCTTATTGATAAGAACCGACGGGTTTAAGATTATATGTATAAGTTTAATAATTTAGGGTACTTTCACCCAAGGCAAGGAGACGGTCTCAGAAGATTGGCTATTTTTTCATTTTCCGGAAATTCTCTGACAGATTCAGGCGGGGGCGTCACCTCTGTACTTCCCCTTTTCCTGAATGTTTATGTTTTCACATTCTGTGTTTGCTCAATTCCCTTGTTCATAAAGTTCCTGCGGCGGCGTGTTTTTTCGAAGAAATATCGGTGAAGCCGGATGGCTTTGCCATATATGTGAAAGTGAATCGGTCCGGGTATTTTTTTAAAAAAAGAGAGGAGATAATTTATGTCCAGGTTAGACGCTTTAGATCCAAGAGAGTATGCAGACTGGCAGATAGCGGAAGAAGCGGAGAAGGATATGCCGACCCCCGACCATTGGCGGGAGAAGATGGGGCTTCAGAAGGATGAAGTGATCCCGATGGGGAAGTTGTGCAAGCTCGATTACATGAAAATTCTCAACCGGATGAAGGACAAACAGGATGGCAAGTATATCGAGGTCACGGCAATTACTCCGACTCCGCTGGGCGAGGGCAAGACAACGACGGTTCTGGGTTTGATGGAGGGCTTGGGCAAGAGAGGCAAGAATGTTGGCGGTTGTCTGCGCCAGCCCTCGGGAGGCCCGACAATGAACGTCAAGGGCACGGCCGCGGGAGGAGGAAAGGCGCTGCTCATTCCGATGACGGAATTTTCCCTGGGCCTCACCGGCGACATCAATGATATCGCCAATTCCCACAACCTGGCGATGGTCGCGCTCAATGCCCGGATGCAGCACGAAAGAAATTATGACGATGCGGAACTTGCGAAAAGAAACCTGAAGCGGCTGGACATCGATCCGAATAATGTTCAGATTGGCTGGGTTATCGATTTTTGCGCTCAGGGTCTCCGCAATATCATTATGGGACTCGGCGGCAAGATGGACGGCTATCTCATGCAGTCCCGCTTCGGCATTACCGTAAGTTCCGAGCTTATGGCCATCCTCGCGATCGCCCGTGATCTGAAGGATCTCCGGGAAAGAATCGGCAATATGATCGTTGCCTATGACAAAAAGGGCAACCCCGTTACCGCCGAGCAGCTCGAAGTCGCCGGCGCGATGACCGCGTGGATGCGCAACACGCTCAATCCCACGTTGATGAGCACCGTGGAGTTCCAGCCCTGCATGGTCCACGCCGGTCCGTTTGCCAACATCGCCGTTGGTCAGTCTTCGGTGATCGGCGATCGTATCGGTCTGAAGATGTTCGATTACCATGTGACCGAAAGCGGCTTTGCCGCCGATATCGGCTTCGAGAAGTTCTGGAATGTGAAATGCCGGGCAAGCGGACTGGTTCCCAATGTTTCGGTTTTGACCGCCACGGTCAGGGCCCTGAAGATGCACGGCGGCGGTCCCACCGTGGTTGCCGGCCGGCCGCTTCCCGAGGAGTACACAAAGGAAAATCTCGTTCTTCTGGAAAAGGGCCTCGAAAACATGACGCACCTGATCGGGGTTATCAAGAAGTCGGGAATCAATCCGGTGGTCTGCGTAAATTCGTTCCATACAGATACCAAGGAGGAGGTTGCCCTGGTGCGCAAGTACGCGGAGAAGGCCGGCGCCCGCTGCGCCCTTTCCGAGCACTGGCTCAAAGGCGGCGACGGCGCGCTGGAACTGGCCGACGCAGTGATCGATGCCTGCAACGACAAGGTCGATTTCAAGTATCTCTATCCGCTGGAAATGCCGCTTCGGCAGAGGGTTGAGATAATCGCCAAAGAGGTGTACGGGGCTGACGGAGTTTCCTGGGCGCCGGAGGCCGAGGCGAAGGCGAAGAAGTTCGAAGCCGATCCCTCGTTGAAGGATTTCAGCACGATGATGGTCAAGACCCATCTGAGTCTTACCCATGACCCGACGAAGAAAGGCGTGCCGAAGGGCTGGACGCTGCCGATCCGCGACGTCCTGATCTTCGCCGGCGCCAAGTTCCTCTGTCCGATGGCCGGCACCATCAGCCTTATGCCGGGAACCAGCTCAGATCCTGCCTACCGGAGAGTTGATGTCGATGTAGAGACAGGGAAGGTCAAGGGGTTGTTCTAAGCATAAAAGAGGGGTGCAAGAGATCGCACCCCTCTTTTCGCTTTATGCAAGAAAGAGAAAGTTTATGGATAAGTACAAGGTTACATTCAGCCCCAGCGATGCCAGCATAAAGGTTGATGCTGGAGAAAACCTGCTGCAGGCGGCGATGGAAGCCGGCATCCATATCAACGCATCCTGCGGCGGCAACGGCGCCTGCGGGAAATGCCGGATCAAAGTCATCAAAGGGAAGGTTGACTCCCCGCTGAGCTCCATGCTCCCTCAGGAAGATTACAATGCCGGTTATCGTCTTGCCTGCCTTTCCACGATTCGCGAAGACGTCGAAGTCGAGATACCGCTCGACTCCCAGGTTGATAAATCGGTTCTGATAAAGGAAGGCCAAAAATTTGACCACCCCTATCTTCTGTCTCCCAGGGATCTTTTTCAACTTGTTCAGGGCTGGGAGGTTGAACCGACCGTTTTCAAACGCTACGTGGAAATGGCGCCGCCTACGAAGAACGATAACGCCAGCGACCTGACGCGCCTGGTGAGCGCCATACAAAAGCAGCATGATATCAAGGGCATATCAACTGATTTTCGGCTAATTATGAAGCTGAGTCAGTTGTTGCGGGATGCCAACTGGAAGGTTACCGTGACCCTAGTGCAAACCCGCAGGGGTTATAAATTGATCAACGCCGAGCAGGGAGACCGCACCCAGCAGAATTATTCAATCGTTGTCGATATCGGCACAACGACGATCTTCGGCCAGCTTCTCGATCTCAATCAGGATGTCAAGACGGCGTGCGCCGAGGGCGCCTGCGATGGGGCGAAACTTTTTTCTCTGGCGGAGGGTTCCGACTACAACCCGCAGATAAGCTATGGAGAGGATGTCATAACCCGCATCGTCTATTCCCAGAAGCCGGGCGGGCTTAAAAAGTTGCAGGAAGTGGTAGTTGAATCGATAAACAATATTATCGACGAGCTGTTGACAACAAGCGGCGTGGATGTATCGCTGGTTTCCCACCTTGTTATCGCCGGCAACACAACCATGACGCAGCTTTTTCTCGGGCTTGATCCTAAATACGTACGCCTTGCGCCCTACGTGCCGACGGCGAATCTTATCCCGCCCATGCGGGCTGTCCATCTGGGTATAAAGCTTGGGGATCACGTGCATGTTTATATTTTCCCCTGCGTTGCCAGTTACGTCGGCGGCGACATCGTAGCCGGGGTGCTTGGCTCCGGCATTTTCCAGCGCCCGGAATTGACCCTTTACATGGATATCGGGACGAATGGCGAGATCGTCGTCGGGAACAAGGACTGGCTGGCCAGCGATTCCTGTTCAGCCGGGCCCGCCTTCGAGGGCGGGGGCATAAAGTTCGGCATGAGGGCCACGCGCGGCGCCATTGAAGAGGTAAGCATCAATCCCGCTACCTATGAACCGATGATTCTGACGATTGGCCGGGTAAAGCCGATCGGCATCTGCGGATCGGGGCTGATCGATGCCGTAGCCCAGCTTATCCAGGCGGGGCTGATCGATCAGGCGGGGAAGTTCTATCAGGACCTTAAAACGGAGCGGGTCAGAAAAGGGCCGGATGGGTACGAGTATGTGCTGGCCTTTCAGAAGGACACCCGTCTGAGCGACGATATTGTAGTTACGGAGATAGATATCGAGAACCTGATCCGGACCAAGGGATCGATCTATGCCGGCTGCAAGGTTCTTCTGCAGAGCGTGGGTCTTGGCTTCAAGGACCTTGACCGCGTCATTATTGCCGGCGGGTTCGGTCGCCACCTGAATCTGGAGAAGGCAATTTTCATCGGCCTGCTGCCGGAAATGGAAATGGACAAGTTTACCTTTGTCGGAAACGGCTCCCTGCTGGGCGCCCGCCTGCTTTCTTTTTCCCAGGAGCTTTTGAAGGAGACCGAGCGGATAGCTCTGATGATGACCAATCTGGAATTGAGCAATTATCCCAGCTATATGGATGAATTTGTAGCCGCCTTGTTTCTGCCGCACACGGATGTCAACGCCTTTCCGAATGTCATGAAACGCCTGCCGCCAAGAAGAGAGGGGAAGGTCAGATAGATGAGTTTTACGATTGCTGTGTCCGGCAAGGGAGGTACGGGAAAGACGACCTTTGCCGGGATGATTCTGAGATATATTCTCGAAAATAGAAAAGGGGCCGTTCTGGCGGTGGACGCGGACGCCAACACCAATCTCAATGAGGTACTGGGCGTGGATGTCCAGACGACAATCGGCGACATGCGGGAAATGATGAAGACGGATGTCCCCGTCGGGATGACGAAGGATGTCTGGTTTGAATATCAGATACAGCAGTCCCTGACTGAAGCCAAAGGTTTTGATCTTCTGGCTATGGGCCGTCCGGAGGGTTCCGGCTGCTATTGCGCGGCGAACAGCGTCGCGCGGATGTGCGTTGATGTGCTGACGAAGAACTATTCGTATGTCGTTATCGACAATGAAGCGGGGATGGAGCATTTCAGCCGTCTGGCGACCAGGGATGTCGATCTGCTGTTTATTCTCTCGGATTCCAGTCGCCGGGGAATATTGACAGCCTCGCGGATTCTGGAAATCATTAAGGAACTAAAGCTCACCATCAAAAAGTCGCTCCTTGTCTTGAGTCGTGTCGACGGAGAGATAGGCGCGGACACAACGGCGGAAATTGAGAAGAACAGGCTTGAACTGGCCGGCGTTATCCCGATGGATGAGGAGATTTACCACTTTGATCTCAGGGGGAAGCCGACATTTCAGCTTCCCGCCGAAAATCCGGCGCTTCGCGAGGCATGGCGCATTTTTGACCAGTACATAAAATGAAAAATGTCGGAGCTGCCTCCCGGGGATTTCCGGGAAGCTGTTTTTTCTTGCAAAATTGGCTATATGCGGGTATGCGGTTCGAGGATGGATGGTCGATGGAAACAGGCTGTGGGAAGACAAATTAAAAACGGAAGTAAGATAGATAGTTGAGTTTTTTTATTTATAAGGCGGCAAGGGTCGCTGCGGAAATAGATGATAAATCGGCAGGTAATTATAAATTGTAAGGATTCTTTAGAAAGGAGGAGCTTGAATGTCTCAACAACTTGAGGAGAAGGTTTCTTTCGACGGCAGCAAGGTGATGGTGCTGGGGGCGGATTATGAGCCCGGCAAGCCTGAGAAAAAGTATGATTGGCGGGCGGAGCTGAAGAACAGGGAAGAGATGCTGGCGTATCTCAGAGTAGGGGTTCGTTGACGGGTTTTTGGATTCCTGCTGTTATATCCAAGGCATTATATCCGGTCTGCCCTTAATCGTTAGGGGACAACCGATAAAGGAGGAAGAAGAACATGGCATTTGCAATACCCAAAATAGAATATACTGGCAAGATCAAGGAAATTACCCTGGGGAAAGGGCCCAAGGCGGTTAAAGTCGGGCAGGAAGATTCGTATCCCTTCCATCTTTTTGAAGGGGCGATGCCCAATGTTCCCAAAATCGCTATAGAGGTTTATGATACTCCGCCGGAAGAGTGGGCGGCAGCAGCCCTCGAACCCTACAAGGATGTCGTGAGCGATCCGATTGCCTGGGCAAGGAAGGCGATCGATGTATATGGCGCGGATATGGTTGCCCTGCAGCTTGCGAGCACCGATCCCAACGGTCTCAACGCCACCGCTGAAGAGGGTGCGGCTACGGCAAAGAAAGTCGCCTCTGCCGTTGATGTTCCCGTTATTGTTTATGGAAGCGCCAATATGGAAAAAGACGCAGAGGTGCTGCGCAAGGTCTCTGAAACCTGCGAGGGGATGAATCTCATTCTCGGCCCGGTTCAGGATCAGAATTACAAGCAGATCGGCGCCGGCGCTATTGCCTATCAGCATACCGTATCCGCCAATACCCCGATTGACATAAATCTTGCCAAACAGTTGAATATTCTGCTCGGCAACCTCGGCGTCCAGGATCAGCAGCTTATTATTGATCCGACGACCGGCGGGCTCGGTTACGGCATTGAGTACACATATTCCGTTATTGAAAGAATCCGTATTGCAGCCCTGTCTCAGCAGGATGAAAGATTGCAGTTTCCGATGATCTGCAATCTGGCCAAGGAAGTATGGAAAACCAAGGAAGCCAAGACTGAAGATTCCGAATTGATGGGCAAAAGCTCCAAACGGGGGATTGTCATGGAGGCTGTTACCGCGATTCTTCTTGCCCTGGCAGGCGCGGACGTACTGGTGATGCGGCACCCGGAGGCCATCAGGGTTGTCAGAGAAATGGTCGCTGATTTAACAACATAAAAAGAATGCTGTCCTGAAGGGTGGCGTATGTGAGGAGGATAAAATGACAGAGGTATTCGAGAAGAGTATCGAACCGGCATCGCTGAAGATGATCGATAAAGCGCTTGCCGATCAGGTTAATACGGTTTTTGACCGGGCGGCCGCCCTGAAGCCCTGCCCGATAGGTTTGGAAGGTGACTGCTGCAAGATGTGCGCAATGGGGCCGTGCCGCGTTCCGGCGCCGAAGGACAAGACCAAACCGAGACCTACGGGACTTTGCGGCGCGACCGCCGAGACGATTTCCGCGCGTAATTTTGCCCGCATGGTGGCTGGCGGCGCGGCTGCCCACTCCGACCATGGCCGGGGCGAAGCGGAGATGTTTCTGATGGCTGCCAAGGGAGAGGTTTCCGAATTCAAGATAAAAGACGAGCAGAAACTCTACCAGGTTGCTATGGATCTGGGGGTTGAGATCGGCGAGAGGTCGATTCGCGATATTGCCATCGAGGTAGGGGAGAAGGCGGTTGCCGAGTTTGGCCGTCAGCATGGCGAGATTGCATTTGCCCAGAGGGCCCCGGAGAAGAGAAAAGAGCTGTGGAGAAAACTGGGGATCGTGCCGAGGGGCATCGATCGCGAGATCGCGGAGACCATGCATCGGACAACCATGGGCGTCGATCAGGACTATAAGCACATCATGCTGCAGGCGGCCCGCACCGCCCTTGGCGATGGCTGGGGCGGTTCGATGATCGGCACGGATCTTCAGGACATCATGCTGGGCGACCCGGTCCCGATCGCCGGCGAGATCAATCTCGGCGTTTTGAAGCCGGATTATGTCAATGTTATTGTTCACGGCCATGAGCCCCTTCTGCCGGAGGTGCTGGTTGTTCTTGCCAAAGACCCGGAGATTCAGAAAGCGGCGGAGTCTGTGGGCGCCAAAGGTGTCAATCTGGCCGGGATTTGTTGCACCGCCAACGAGATTTTGATGCGCCACGGCGTTCCGATTGCCGGGAATTTTCTCCAGCAGGAACTGGCGCTTGTAACCGGAGCCGTCGAACTGATGACGGTGGACGTACAGTGCGTTATGCAGGCGCTGGTGCCGGTTGCGGCCCATTACCATACGAAGCTTGTGACGACTTCCCCCAAGGCGAAGATCGAAGGCGCTCTGCACATGGAATTTGATGACCACAACGCCTCCACCGTTGCCAGGGAAATGTTGATGATGGCTATCGAGAATTACAAGAATAGAAAGCCGGAGCATGTTGACATCCCCTCAGAAAAAAGCGACCAGGTCGTAGGTTTCACGCATGAGACGATCAATTACCTTTTGGGCGGCATGTTCCGCGCTTCCTACCATCCGCTGAACGACAATATAATCAATGGCCGGATCCGCGGTGTTGCGGGGGTGGTGGGGTGCAGCAATGCCCGTACCACCCATAACAAAGCCAATCTGGAGCTGATCAAGGAGTTGATCAAAAACGATGTGCTCGTTCTGGTGACTGGTTGCGCGGCCCATGTCGCCGGCGAAGCCGGCCTGCTGAGACCGGAAGCGGCGCAGGAATTCGCCGGCGCCGGTCTTGCGTCTGTTTGCGAGACGATAGGCATTCCTCCGGTTCTGCATATGGGTTCCTGCGTTGACAACAGCAGAATTCTGGTGGCGGCGACAGCGATGGTCAAGGCCGGCGGACTGGGAAATGACCTGAGCGATCTTCCGGTGGTCGGCGCGGCGCTGGAGTGGATGAGTGAAAAGGCCATTTCGATCGGCGAGTATTTTGTCGCTTCCGGCATTTACACGGTATTCGGAGTTACCTGGCCGACAAGCGGTTCCGAGGAGTTTACCAAATTCCTCTTTGAAGATTACGAAGACATATTGAAGGCTACATGGGGCTTTGAACCGGATCCTCTCAAAGCGGCCCAGTTGATGATTGCGCATATAGACAAAAAGAGGGCAGCCCTCGGCATCGACAAGGCGAGAGAGCGGGTGCTCTTCGATATGGCAAAACGCCGCGATCTGGATGCCGCATAGGTTTCGGGCGGCTTCTAAAAAGGGGCAAGGCTTAAGGGAAGATGAATGTTGGTTTTCCCCGTGCCTTTAAAGAGATTTTGAAAAATCTTACGATTTGGAAGGAGGATTTAACGTGTCTAAAATAATTGCAGCCGCAGCCATACGAGGGGCTCATAAAATAGTGGAGAGAGCGGAGAGGGACTATCAGATGGCGCTCGAAAAATGGGGGCCGGATCATGAGGTTGGTTTTCCCGACACCGCCTATTATCTGCCGACGATCTATGCCATCCTCGGCATTCCCGTCAAGACGATGACGGATATAAAACCGGTTTTGGACCGCTGCCGCGCCTTGTTGCCGCCATTGGTCAAAGAAAAAAACCCGCTTCCGTACCTTGCGCCGGCCCTGGACGCCGGGATGGCGACATTCTTCGCCGAGGAGATTATCGAAGCGATTCGCTATCTGGAGATGCCCGATTTTTACACTAAACAGGAAGATGTGCTCCCCGGCAACATCTGGCTCGGGGCAGCCAACGATGTCATCTTCCGCAAGCGGGGCGTCGAGTTCGTTGATGGAACCGCCCCCGGTTTTGCCGCCATTGTAGGGGCGGCGCCCACGCCGGAGATCGCGGCGAAAATTGCCATCGAGTTGCAGGAGAAAAACCTGTATATCTTTATGGCCGCCGAGAACAACGGCGTACGCTTTTCAGAGCAGCTCGTCGAGGCCGGGGTTCAGATCGGCTGGCCGACGCGTCTGGTCTCTTATGGCCCGGACATTACCGCGGCCGTTTTCGCAATCGGTTTTGCCTGCCGCGTTGCCATGTCGTTCGGCGGCGTCAAGCCTGGCGATTTCCGCAAGAACCTTTTGTACAATAAAGACCGCACCTTTGCCTTTGTCATGCCGATGGGGTTTGTCAGCGATGAGTGGTATGCCAATGCCGTCGGCGCGGTGAACTTTGGCTTCCCGACCATCGCCGATACGCCGATCCCGGAGATTTTGCCTACAGGCATCTGCACCTATGAACATGTTGTCTCTAATATTCCCCATGAGCAGATCGTCCAGAAAGCGATCGAGGTCAGAGGCCTCAAGGTCAATGTGACTTCTGTGCCGATTCCCCTCTCCTATGGCCCGGCATTCGAGGGCGAGCGTGTTCGCGGGGAAGACATCTTCCTGGAAATGGGGGGTGGGCGCACCCATGCCGTTGAGTTTGTTACTTCCAAGCGGCTGGACGAAGTGGAGGACGGCAAGGTAGAGGTTATCGGCCCCGATGTTGACTCTATTAAGGAGACGCCGGGAAGGTTGCCGCTTGCCATTATAGTTGAGGTGGCAGGCCGGAAGATGCAGGACGACTTCGAGCCGATCCTGGAGCGGCAGGTTCACCACCTGATCAACTACGCCCAGGGGATCATGCACATCGGCCAGCGCGACATCGCCTGGGTGCGCATCGGGAAGAGCGCCATTCAGAAGGGGTTCACGCTCGCCGATCTGGGCAAGATTCTGCATGCGAAATTTCATCAGGATTTCGGCGCCATCTTCGACAAGGCCCAGGTGAAGATCATAACCGACAGCAAGCTGGTCGAGGAAATGCTCGTTGTGGCAAGAGAAACTTATGCGATGCGGGATAAAAGGATTGAGGGGATGACCGATGAAACGACCGATCCGTTTTACTCCTGCACCCTTTGCCAGTCTTTTGCCCCCAACCATGTCTGCATTGTTTCTCCGGAGCGGACCGGTCTTTGCGGGGCTTATAACTGGATGGACTGCAAGGCCTCCAATGAGATCAACCCGACTGGTCCGAACCAGCCGGTACCCAAGGGAGAAATTATAGATGAGAAGCTTGGACAATGGGTAGGCACCAACGCCTTTGCCGTTCAGTCCTCGCATGGCAATTACGACAAGGTCAGCATGTACAGCATGATGCAGGACCCGATGACGACCTGCGGCTGCTGCGAGTGTCTTGCCGCCGTGCTTCCCTCCTGCAATGGCTTCATGACGGTAAACCGCGACTATATGGGGATGACTCCCTGCGGCATGAAATTCTCCACACTGGCCGGAACGGCCGGCGGCGGGACGCAGACGCCGGGATTTTTGGGCCACAGCAAATACAACATCATCCAGAGAAAATTCCTTTCGGGGGATGGCGGGCTGGCCCGGATGGTCTGGATGCCGAAGATATACAAAGATGAATTTTACGACCGCCTGAAGGCGCGCGGCGAAGAGATGGGAATACCCAATTTTGTTGATATGATCGCCGATGAGACCGTGGGCACTACGGAAGAGGAGATTTTGCCGTTCCTTGAGGAAAAAGGGCACCCGGCGCTGTCCATGCCGTCGGTATTGGAACTCTAAGGGCAAAAACGGGGAAGGGCGGGGGGAAGCATTGATGTTTTCCGTCCCGCTCGCCGCATATAGATGATAGATAGCACTAAATAACGAGCGAAAAGAGAGGAGTAAGAATTATGGCTCTTACAGGGATTCAGATATTCAAATTGCTGCCGAAAACAAATTGCAAGGAGTGTGGCGTTCCCACCTGCCTGGCGTTTGCCATGAACCTGGCGGCCGGGAAGGCGGAGCTGAGCGCGTGCCCCTATATTTCAGATGACGCGAGGGCGCAGTTGTCGGAGGCATCCGCGCCTCCCATTCGTCCCATTACGATGGGGGAAGGGGACAACAAGCTGACGGTCGGCGGAGAGACCGTGCTGTTCCGCCATGAAAAAACCTTTGTGAACAAAACGGGCGTTGGCGTGATGATCACCGACGTCATGGCCGAAGCCGATGTGGCATCCAGGATCAAACAGTTTAATTCACTTAAATATGAGTGGATAGGGCTGATCCTCCGCGCTGAAATGATCGCGATAAAGAATGTATCGGGAGATGCGGCCAAATTCGCAGCCCTGGCAAAAAGGGTGATCGATCAGACCGATGCTGTTCCGGTGCTGATGAGCGACAGCGCGGATGCAATGAAGGCGGCATTGGCGGTTTCCGCCCAGCGTCGGCCGATTATTTACGCGGCGACCGAACAGAATTTTGCGGCGATGGCGGCTCTGGCGAAGGAGTTCAAATGCCCGCTGACTGCGAAATCCGACAACCTCAACAGCCTGTCCGAATTGACGGACAAGATAGTTGCCGCAGAGGTAAAGGACATCGTCCTGGACAGCGGCGCCCGAACTGTCCGGAGAGTTTTCGAAGACATGGTATTCTTGCGCAGGGCCGCGTTAGTTCAGAAAAACCGTTCGCTCGGTTTTTCGCCGATAGCGTTTCCCTGCGAGATGACGGATGATCCTCTTAAGGAGTCGGTCATTGCCGCGATGCTGATAGCCAAATATGCCGGGATGGTGATCCTTTCCGATTTCCAGGGCGAGAGCCTTTTCCCGCTTCTGGTCGAACGGCTCAATCTCTTCACCGATCCGCAACGTCCGATGATGATGAAGCAGGGCATCTATCCCATTGGCAACCCGACCGAGGATTCTCCGGTTACCATCACCACCAATTTCGCCCTTACCTATTTTATCGTTTCCGGTGAGATCGAGGCCAGCCGTGTTCCTACCTGGCTTCTGGTCATGGATACCGAAGGCCTTTCGGTTCTTACCGCCTGGGCTGCCGGAAAGTTTGTCGGCGATGCGATGGGGGTATTTATCAAGAAATGCGGAATTATGGACAAGATTAAACATCGCAAGATCGTTATCCCCGGTTATGTCGCTTCCGTAAGCGGCGATCTGGAAGAGGAACTGGGAGCGGAGTGGGAGGTCAAGATTGGCCCGCGCGAAGCCGCGCATCTGTCCGCTTTCCTGAAGCTGGAAATTGCCGGTTAATGAAAAGAAGAGCCGCGGAATCAGCCGTACAAAAATAAAAGGAGGAAGAGTCTATGATTCGCATTGGTGAGAATCTGAATATTATAGGGAAAGTGACAGGAACGGCAATGAAGGAACGGGATCCGGAGCCGATCCGCAGGATGGCGATCGACGAGGAGAAAGCCGGAGTCGATTATATCGATATCAATCTTGGGCCGGCAAGGAAAGACCCAGCGGAAATGGCGGAGTGGATCGTGAAGACGGTTCAGGAAGTGACCGATCTTCCCCTTTACATTGACACCATCAACCCCGAGGCGATCGAAGCGGGACTGAAGGCTTACCAAAACAGGAAAGGCAAGGCCGTCATCAATTCGGTCATGGCCCGTCCGGAAAGCTACGACGTCAAAATGCCCATTGCCAAGAAATATGACGCCGGGATTGTTGCCCTGCTCTGGGGTCCCGCGGGAATGCCCCGGGATGCGGAGGAGCGCGGCGCCCTGGCGGCGGAACTGATGCAGAAGGCCGAGCAGTACGGGATTGCCAATGAGGACGTCTGGATCGACCCGATTGTCACCCCCTGCAATACCCCCATCAGCAATGTGCAGGTGCCGGCAGTTGTGGAGTTCATGAAGATGTTTCTGGACCTTCAGGAGATGGCGCCCGGCTTGAGATCAACCTGTGGCGTCTCCAACGTCTCCAACGGGGCGCCCAACCATTTGCGCCCGATACTGAATCAGACTTATATTGCGATGTTAAGGCGCTATGGGATGTCCAGCGCCATTCTTGACGCATTCGACGAGGGGATGAAGAATTTTGCCGCAGGCAGCAGACCGGATCTCGAGGCGATCATCTACAAAGTTATGGATAAAGAACCCATCGATCGGGCCTCCCTTACCAAAGAGCAGCTCGATTATGTAAAAACAACGGAAGTTCTCTGCGCCTACAAGCTCTACTCCGATGATTGGCTGGACCTGTAGGATTGGTCGCAAAAATTCAAGCCCCTGCGGGCGATAATACATGGGGATTATAAACAGGTACGGGCGAATTTTGTGTTCGCCCGTACTCTTTAATAAGTGATCCTGATTTTTGTTTGGGGGAAAAATGGAAAACAAATTTAAGGAAGCCCTGCTCGACAAGTCTGTATTTTCCGTTACCTGGGAGCTTGTTCCGGGCCGGGGCGCCAAAGAGAAGGCTCAGGAGACGATCTTTGCCAACGCCGCCGCGGCGGCAAAAAATGAGAAGATTCACGGGCTGACGATTACCGACAATCCCGGCGGCAATCCCGCGATTTCCGCTGAATTTCTTGGCGCAGAGATCGTTCGCATGGGCATTGAACCGCTGGTGCACTTTACCTGCAAGGACAAAAACCGCAATCAGATGGAGGGGCTCCTGCACGGTTTGACCCGCGCCGAGGTGCGCAATCTGCTGATCATGACCGGCGATTATCCGGTAAGCGGTTTTTATGGGCGTCCCAAACCGGTTTTCGATTTCGATCCGGTTCAGACGCTCAAGATGGTGGGCGAGCTCAATGCGGGGCTGGAGGTTGGCACGGCAGCCAAACCGGCCCAGCTTCAGAAAACCGAATTCTTCAAGGGTTGCGCCGTTTCTCCGTTTAAAAGGGATGAGGCGGAGCAGATGGTTCAGTACTATAAACTGAAGAAAAAAGTCGAGGCCGGCGCTGATTTTATCGTTCCCCAACTGGGTTACGACATGCGCAAGTTTCATGAACTGCTCCAGTTTGTCCGTCAGCAGGGCTGGAACATTCCGATAATGGGGAATATTTACATTCTTCCCTTTGGCGCCGGCAGGGCGATGAGTCAGAACTTTGTGCCGGGCTGCGTTGTCACGAAGGAATTGCTTGCCGAACTCGAAAAAGAGAAGGATGCCGCCGACAAGGGCAAGGGCGCCCGTCTGGAGCGGGCGGCGAAGATGTTCGCCTGCTTCAAGGGCATGGGCTACGACGGAGTCCATATCGGCGGCCATGGCGTCCCCATTGGCGATGTCGAGTTCATCATCGGCCGGGGGGAAGAGCTTGCCCCCAACTGGCATGATCTCGTCAGGGAGTTTGATGTTCCTCAGCCGGGGGGCTTTTACTATTATGAAAAAGACGAAAAAACGGGGCTCAACACACCCAGGCCGACGGTTCGCGAAAACAGGCCGCTTGATGCGGAGATCCCCTTCAGCTACAGCTTCAGCCGAACGATGCACAAAGTGATGTTTGAACCGGGCAAGAAGTTGTTCGGAACGATGCAGTCGCTTATGAAGGCGGTGGACGGCACGGGGGTCGAACATTGTTTTTCGAAGTTCGAGCATCTGACCAAGGTTTGCATTTTTGACTGCGAAAACTGCGGCGACTGTGCCCTTATGGATACTGCATATCTCTGTCCGATGAGCCAGTGTCCGAAAAAACAGCGGAACGGCGCCTGCGGCGGTTCCTTCGAAGGGTGGTGCGAGGTTTATCCCAACGAAAGAAAGTGCGTCTGGGTGCAGGCTTATGCGCGGCTCAAGAAACACGGCGAGGAACAGAGCATCAGGGATACTTATGTTCCGCCCTGCAACTGGGATTTCTACCAGACGTCGTCTTGGCTGAACTTCTACCTTGGCCGCGACCATGTCGGCAAACGGCTCAAGGTGCCTTTTGTCCCGAAGAAAAAGAAATAAGTCTGACAGACAGTTAAAACAGAAAAGGCCCGTCACTGACGGGCCTTTTCTGCTTATTAACCTTACGCGGGCGATGCTCTGTAAAGCCCCGCGTTTTGCAAAACAAGAAGATGGACATAAAAAAGGCGTTCCAAACTGGAAGAATTTCGGAACGCCTTTCCCTTGAGCAGTTGATCAGCTTGTTATTTCTTAACGGGAGCGGTCGCAGCATCCTTGAGAGAGGCCGCCCATTTCTCGACCAGCCCTTTCAATTCATCCGCCTTTGCCCTGGCGCCGGCAGCGTCGGTTG
>CAZKHU010000022.1:0-6590 GCA_964552725.1 uncultured Syntrophus sp. | reverse complement strand
TCGACCAGCCCTTTCAATTCATCCGCCTTTGCCCTGGCGCCGGCAGCGTCGGTTGCGACCATGTCCTTGGCCGCTTTCAGGTTGTCCCCGAATGCCTTGGCATCAGCCGCCAGGGCCGCCTTCTGCGCCTTCAGTTTCTTTCCGAGTTTGGCGGCGTCGGCTTCAACGGCCTTCCAGGCTTCTTCGACGGCAGTCAATGCAGTATTGGCTTCGGCAACAGCGGCGGCCGCGGCGGCGGCCTTGCCGGCCTCAACGGCGCCGGCGGCCTTTTCGAAAGCCGCTTTCGCATCCATGTAAGCCTGCTTGGCTTCTTTGTATTTCTTGTCTTTTACCTGGGCGTCTGCGGTTTCCTTCAGCTTGTTTGCCTCGCCTAACTCGGCAACGGCGTACTTGTCTGCCCCGGCGGCGACGGCGGCTTCCATGGCCGTCTGGGCGGCTTTCTGCTCCGCCTCCGGTGGTTTTGCGCAGCCGCTGAATAAAAAGAGCAGTGCAACAACAATTAATAATGATGCCGTGTTTCTGAAATTCTTCATATCTTCCTCCATTAAAATATAATTATCGTTCCCTTCGGAACCCGCATCCTTATGATAAAATTTTACAGAACTGTCAAGTCTCTTTTTATTTTTTCCTTACCGGAAGACGTCGCCGGATAACTGTCACTGCCGCGGCAATTTCCTGGCTGTGAAAGAAGAAGGCGGAGATGAAAAAGGCGGCGCCGCCGGTCACGACGCACAGGGAGAGATAAATCAGCCTTGTGTTAAAGGGATTGGCCGTGTTCCAGGGATAGATGAAATCAATCGAAAGTATCACCGCCAGCATGACGAGCGTGGATAGCCCTGTACTGGCAATGGAGCTGTAGAATTCACGATCCAGAAACTCGCCAATGCGGATTCTCAGAATGAACCAGAGCATCGCCACATTCACCACCGAGGCGATTGACGTGGCCAGGGCAAGCCCCGCGTGCTTCAGCGGGAACATCAGGGCGAGGCTCAAAAGCGCGTTGACGATTAAGGCGACGATGGCGGCCTTCATCGGCGATTTTGTGTCCTGGAGGGAGTAGTGGGCCGCGACGATAATGCGAATAACGGAGAAGGCGGGGAGGCCGATACTGTAGCAGAGCAGTGCCCGTGAGGTCTGGATGGTCGAATTGAGATTGAATTCGCCTCTTTCAAAAAGCACCGAGATGATTGGAATGCGCAGGGCGATCAGCGCGATGGTTGCGGGGATCGTGATAAAAAGCAGCAGCCGGAGCGAAAAGGAAAGCGTCTTTTTGAGCTCAGCGAATTGTCCCCGGGAGACCTGTTCCGAGAAACTGGGCAATGTTGCCGTGCCGACGGCGATCGCGAAGACCCCGAGCGGGAGTTCGACAATCCTGTCCGCATAGTAAAGAAAAGAGACGCTTCCCGTGGGCAGCAGCGACGCGAGAATCGTCCCGATGAAGATGTTTATCTGGTAGATGGCCGCGCCGAAGAAGGCGGGGAGCATCAGCAGGACTACCCTTTTCAGTCCCGGATGGCGGAAGTGAAAATCAGTCTTCAGTTTTACCCCCATGCGCAAAAGAAAAGGGATCTGCAATGCCAGTTGCAGGACGCCGCCGATCACAACGCCTGCGGCCAGCGCAACTATCGGGGGATGGAAAAGATTGCGAAGAAACAAGGCTGACAGAATGATCGAGATGTTCAAAAGCACCGGGGCGATAGCCGGCGCTACGAAATGGCGGAGGGAATTGAGAATCCCCATGCAAAGCGCGACGAGGGAGATGAAAAAGATATACGGGAACATGAGTCTGGTGAGGTAAACCGTCAGCTCGTAACGGGGCGGCGATTTGACAAAGCCAGGCGCCATTGCCGTTACAATCAGCGGGGAAAAGATGATCCCGGCAAGCGAAACTACAACCAGCAGGATGGACAGGGCGGTGAAAGCGACGTTGGCGAGCCTCATCGCCTCTTCCCGGTTTTTCTTCTTCAGATAGTCAGTGAAAACAGGGACAAACGATACAGTAAGCGACCCCTCGGCGAGGAGCCGCCGCAGCAGATTCGGGATCCTGAAGGCGACAAAAAAGGCATCCGTGGCCAGGCCGGCGCCGAAGAGACCGGCGACTATCATATCCCGAAGAAATCCGAAAAGGCGGGAAAGCAGCGTCGCCATTCCCACAACGCCCGCCGCCCGGACAACCAGAGAATTTTCGGAATATTTTTTATCAGACATCGGATAAATTCCTAAAATAGTTGTCGCTATGGATATTGCCTGCCGACAAAGAAGATCTTAAGTTCATGTGCCTGATGTTCCTTTACAAAAAGCAGGATCACTTCTCGTTACCGGAGGGCAGTTTCACCAAGCGAGCGGCTATTTCCCCGCTGCTCTTTCCTGCTATGGCGATCGTCTTTGTGCGGGAGGCATGGCCGCTGATAATCGTCACCTGTCGTTTTTTCACGCCGAAAAAATCTGCAAGCACCCGGATGCATTCTTCATTTGCCTTACCATCTACAGGGGGCGCCGTTATCCTGAGCTTGAGGGCATCCTCCTGAACGCCTGCAAGCTCCGAACGGGATGCCCGCGGCACGACCCGGACATGGAAAATAACGCCGTCTTCGGTTTGACTTAAGGGGATCATGTGGGGCTTCGTCAGCGCAAATAGCTGGAAAGCTGCAGCAGGCTCGATACCAGGAAGCTCTGCAGAAAGACGATTGCCAGCAGGATAACAAGCGGGGAAAAGTCCATCCCGCCTCCCCGCAGGGGAATCCTACGGCGGATCGGCGCCATCACCGGCTCTGTCAACTGATGGATAAGGCGGACGAGCGGATTGTAGGGATCGGGATTTACCCACGACAAGACCGCGCGGATAATTATAATCCACATATAGATATTGAGAAGAATATCCAAGATGCGGGCAATGGCCGCGATAAAATTACCCAGTATAAACATGTGGATGCTCCTTAAAAATATTTCAAGATTCAACTGACTGTTTCGGCAGCGAATTTACGAAATCAGTCAGCGTAATATTGAATTCATTAGGGTTTTCCAGCATTGCAAAATGCCCTGCTGCCGGAATCAAGGCAAGCCTCGCCCCGGGAATGTTATCCCGCAGATACTCGGACAGGGCCGGGGGGGTCATCTTGTCTTCTGCCCCGCAGACAACCAGCGTCGGAATCCTTATTCCTTTAATGGCAGATGTTAGCTCAAGTCTGTTGCAGGCGGTGAAATCGCCATGGATCGTTTCGCTCTTCGTTCTGGAAATAGCGTCCGCAAGTTGCGCAGCGAATCTTTCCCTGTTGGCCTTGGTGATAGAGAATTTGGCGATGGCGGCGATAGTCTCGGTGGGGTTATTCTTCAGGCCGTCAAGAATGAGCGGATTGACCGGCATTCGGACGCCTCCGCCGACCGGGACAATGGCGGCGGCTTCGTCGCCGTATTTGATCGCAAAGCTCAGGCAGATTGCCGCGCCCAGCGAATGGCCGATCAGAACCGGCTGGACGATGCCGGCATTTTTTAGGAATTTCTCGATGAACGCGACGTAGGCAAATACATCCTGTTCCCCCGGCCCCTCCGATTTTCCGTGACCAGGAAGATCCAAAGCGGCGATATTAAAGTCATTCGGCAAGGCGACAAGCTGCTCATTCCAATCCTCGTGAGTGCCGCCTGAGCCGTGGATGAAAACAAGGGTTCGCCGCTGCGGGTAGAGACCTCCATCGTTGCCCCAGAAGGTGATTTTTCGTCCTTCAACATTTGCCTCGTTCAGCATAAGCATTCCCTTATGAAATCAAGTCAATCAGGTTTCAGAAGATGATCCGGGGCAGTTGTGGGCGGCGTGTATTTCCGGCCCCCCAACTCGGCTGATCTCTTGGTCGCCTCTTCAACGACCGCGGCGATTATCTCCTTGAGTTTTCCGTCCTCCATAACCTTCAGGCCGGCAAGCGTGGTGCCGCCGGGTGTGGCGACCATCTTTCTGAACTCAGCGGGGGTCTTCTCCCCCTTCAGGCAGAGCTTTGCCGAGCCGATCAGGCTTTGGGCGATCAGCTTCAGCGAGACATCCCGGTCAAATCCCATCCGGACTCCCGCTTCGGCGAAGGCTTCAATAATGAAAAAGGCGTAGCCAGGACCGCTGCCGCTGAGCGCCGTGACTGCATCCATCAGCTCTTCCTTGACCTCTACGGTTATGCCGACGGCATCAAAAATTCCCCTTGCCAACTGCATATCGTAAGCGGTGGCGAAAGCGCCTCGGCAGAGAGCCGCCGCTCCTTCGCCGATCAATGCGGGCATGTTGGGCATAACGCGAATGACCCGTACCCCTTGTCCGAGGCGCTCCTCGATAAAGGAGGTCGCAATCCCCGCCGCGATCGTGATGCAGGTCATCCCGGGCGCCAGTGAGGCGTCAAGCCCGGCGAGAACCTCCCCCATTTTCTGGGGCTTGACGGCCAGTAAAAGCACGTCGGCGCCGCGCAACGCTTCACGATTGTCGGTTGTAACCGACACCTTTAGTCTGCCGGCAAGCTCTTTCAGCCGAACCTCATCGGTATCTGCAACGGTCAAAGAGTGAGGATTTACGGCGCTCAGGGAAATTATTCCCTGCACCAGAGCCCCGCCCATTACCCCGCCGCCGATTACGGCGATTTTCTTTCCCTTTAACATCTTTTCCCCTTTTTAGTCGTTATCTTCGAATTCCTCAAAGACCTTCTTCAGTTTATGGAGAGGATCTTCAAGGATGGCCTTCTCTTTTCTTTCAGCCGGCTTATTTTTGGGCAGGGGGTTTTGGGCCGCCGGCGGATTGGCAATTCTGTTTTTGACCGCCGGTGGAGACGGCTTAATTGCTGACATCTCCTGCCTTTTCTCTTCGGAGGGGGCAGCGGCCGCAATCGTTGTTGCAGCGGCGGATGAGCCGTCCGTGGGGGTCTTGCGGCGGTGGCGAGGGCGCCGGTGGGATTTCTTTTTTACCGGTTCGGCTGCCTGTTCCCCGTTTTCCGCCGGCGCCGGAGGATTTTTTGCAGGTTGAATCTCCTGCTGTTTGGGCGGGGTTTGCGCTGCCTTGTTTCCTGAGCCGTTTTCGCTCAGCTTGACAATGTTCTGCCGGCCATTATTGGGAACGGATTCCTTTTGTTTTCTCTCTACACCCCTGACGCTGGGCAATTTCTCCGGCTCCGGTTCTTCCCGCTGCTCTGTTTCCATTGGCTCGTCTTCTTCCGACTCTTTCTCGTTTGCCTCCGTATTCCTTGGCTGAGTTATTTCGGCCGGGAGCGGCAGCTCCCGTTTTGTTGCCTCAAGTTTGCACTCCTCCCATGCCATTTCGTGGCTGCCGTAGATATGGATCGACATCCCGTAATCGGTTTCGAGGCGGCTGATTTCTGCCCGTTTCTGGTTCTGCAGGTAATCGGCTATCTCATTGTGCACGTTAACCTTTATCTCGGAGGCGAGTCCCTTTACGGCCTGTGTTTCCACCTTGCGATAGGCGTTGAGCGCGATATATTCAAGGGAAGGACGCATCCCCCGGCCATGGCAGTAAGGACACGCCGTGTAGCTTATCTCCTGGATTGTGGATTGCTTTTTCTGCCTGGAGAGTTCAAGTATCCCAAACTTGGAGATGTGGGCAAGCTGGATGCGCGACCGATCCATCGTCAGGGCCTTTTTGAAGGCCTTTTCCACCTCTGCGTTGTGTTTCTGATCCATCATGTCGATGAAGTCGATCGCGATCAATCCGCCCAGGTCGCGCAGGCGGAGCTGACGGGCAATCTCCTCCGCCGCTTCCAGATTGGTCTGGTAGGCGGTTTCCTCGACGTTGCGTTTATGGGAACCCCTCCCGGAGTTGACGTCGATGGTGATCATCGCCTCGGTGGGGTTGATTATCAGATAGCCGCCTGATTTCAGATCGGCCCGTTCCTGGTAGATGACGCGAATCTGCTCTTCTAACTGGTGTTTGTCGAAAAGAGGCGTTTTTTCCTTGTCTAATTTTATTATCTTCAGATTGCGGGGCGCAACCGCCTTGCAGTAGGTTTTCATCTGGCGGAACGTTTCTGCGTCATCAACAAGAATTTCATCTATGTCGGTTGTGAAGTAGTCCCTGAGCGAACGAACTCCGAAGGCGCTCTCCTGATATATCAAGGCCGGGGCGGCGAGTTCGGCGGCCTTTTTTTTGATTTCCGTCCACAGCCGGAAGAGGTGCTGATAATCGCGGGAAAGCTCCTGCTTGGTACGGTTCATCCCGGCGGTTCTGACTATGAACCCCATTCCCTCTTCGGTTTTGATCTGTTCAATCAGCTCCTTAAGCCGCTTGCGATCCTCCTCGTCTTCGATCTTGCGTGAGATGCCGCTGCTTTCCTTGTTGGGAAGCATCACCAGATATCGTCCCGGCAGCGATATATATGATGTCAGAAGGGCGCCCTTGCGTTCGCTGACCTCCCGGAGCACCTGCACCAGTATTTCCTGCCCCGGCTTGAGCGTCTGGCGCGCGCCGTCATGAGAGCCGTTCGTTTCCGAGTAGTTATTGGCGCTTACGTCCCGCAGCGGCAGGAATCCGTCCTTCTTGCCGCCGTAATTTACGAAAGCCGCCTGCAGCCCCCGTTCCACCTTCATCACTATCCCTTTGTAAATATTCCCCG
>CAZKHU010000021.1:34374-36545 GCA_964552725.1 uncultured Syntrophus sp. | reverse complement strand
GGGTACCCGGGAATTTTTGTTCTGGAAGTAAAAGGTGGACGTATAGCCTTCCGGGAAGGCATCTGGCAATATACCGATCGTTATGGATCAGTATCCGAATCAGTCGAGGGGCCTTTCAAACAGGCGGAGTCCGCTCTTCATGGCTTGATGGCAAACCTCAAGGCCAATCTGCCCGAACGTGCCGCCTCACAATTCACGATCGGTTACGGCGTTGTTTTTCCCGATTGCGAGTGGAAAGTAACGGGTGCGGAATGGGATCCTCACGTTCTTGCTGACGCGCGCGACTTGCGTGATTTTGAGCGGTGGTTGCAAAAACTCTTTCAATACTGGCACAAGCAGGACAGCCATACCCGCCAGCCGGATGCAACGGCATTGAAGGCTTTGCGTCGCTACCTGAGGCCTGAATTCGAGGCGGCTGTTTTGCTGCATGTGCAAGCAGACCATGCGGAAGAGCGTGTTGCTGCCCTAACTGATGACCAGATGGCGATGGTCGATGTAGTAAACGCCAACCCGAGAGTTTTATGTTCAGGTGGGGCGGGAACGGGGAAGACATTCATGGCCCTGGAACTTGCTCGCCGATGGACGGCTGAGGGAATGCACGTCGTCCTTGCCTGCCGCTCCCCATGGTTGCGGCGTTATCTCGAAACCAGGTTTTCTCTGCCCGGATTGGTGGTAACACTGGCAGGATCGATTCAGACGGCCTGTCGAAGGGCAGGGCTGGATCACTTTGACGCGCTGATTGTCGATGAAGGGCAAGATCTTTTTGACATGCAGAGTTTGGAGAGTCTCGATGCCTGCTTGCACAATGGGTTGAGTAATGGTCGCTGGGCCTTTTTCCACGATGTCAACAATCAGTCCGGTCTGTTCGTGAATCAGGAACCGGAAGCGAGGGAGTATCTGCTGGGTATAAAGCCCGCGCAGGTTCCACTTCGAACAAACTGCCGGAATACGGTTAATATTCTGGAAAAGGTTCAAACCTCACTTGGCGCCGACATGGGTGTTCGCGGCGCCGGGGAAGGACCGAAAATCCGTGAGCATATCGTGGCAACAAGAGAAGCCTCGGCTGAAGTGCTGGCACGAGAAATCAGGGAAATTGTCGATGAGGGCGGTGTTGCTTCGGGAAACGTCACCATTCTATCCCCGGTTGCGTTCGAGGAGTCGTCCGCTTCGCTGCTTCAAGACTCTTTAAAACGTGAAATCCTGATTCTGGATGAGTATTCTCTGCGAAACACGCCTTTCAGCAAGATCAGCTTTGCAGAGATAGCTAATTTCAAAGGGTTAGAGAATGAGGCCGTGATTATTGTGGATCTTGAATCCCCCGTTCCCGGGGAAAAACCCCTGACCATGCACTATGTAGCCATGAGCCGCGCTCGTGCAGTGCTTTCGTTGATTTTTCTAAATTGTACCAATGGGGGCCATGCTTTTCACTCATGAAGTTGGACAGGCAGGTGCGGGAAGCCACTTCGATCCGCTCTATGGCATCCATAACCAGTCTACCAGTTTTCTCCCAGCAGTTCGAATTGTTCCTGGAGCTGGGCGCAGGCGGGGCATTGAAGGGGCGCTTCCTCTCCGGTGTGCAGGTAGCCGCAGTTCCGGCAGCGCCAGACGACGGGCCGGTCGCGTTTGAAAACCCTGTCCGCCTTGATGTTGGCGGCCAGCTCTCGATATCTCTTTTCGTGCTGCTTTTCCGAGACGCAGATGGCCTCCCAGGTCTCGGCGGCGCGGTCAAACCCTTCGGCGCGGGCGATTTGGGCAAAACCTGGATACAATTCGGCATGCTCAAAGTGTTCCCCCTCGGCCGCGGCAAGCAGGTTTTCGTAGGTTGTTTTAACGACGCCGGTAGGAAAACTGCCGCTAATCTCCATCTCCCCGCCATTGAAGAATTTAAAGAACCGAAAGGCGTGTTCACATTCCTGATTAGCTGTTTCTTCAAATATATCAGCTATCTGCATATAGCCATCCAGCCGCGCCGACCGGGCGAAGTAGGTATAGCGGTTTCTTGCCTGCGACTCGCCGGCAAAGGCAAGAAGCAGATTCTTTGCTGTTTTACTTTCCCTGAATTTTGCCATGTCGCATTTTCCTCCTGAAAACCTTTGAAAAACAAGACATTAAACATTAATCTGCGATTTGTGAACATTAATCTGCGATTTGTGAACATTAATCTGCGATTT
>CAZKHU010000021.1:2904-34274 GCA_964552725.1 uncultured Syntrophus sp. | reverse complement strand
TAATCTGCGATTTGTGAACATTAATCTGCGATTTGTGAACATTAATCTGCGATTTGTGAACATTAATCTGCGATTTCAATCGCGTCGGCCCCGCACTCTTTTGCGGCCTGTCGCACCACATCCTTATATTTATCCGGGATCGGGTCCAATTTTATGGTCGATTTCAGTTCGTCCTCATTGTACTCGAAAACCTCCGGGCATAATTTATTGCAGTTTCTGTCTCCCATGCATTTTTCGGTAACGGTTACTTTCATTTTTTCCTCCTCAAAGGGTGATTGTGAATCGGCGCCATCTGCCAATCTCTTTTGCAGCCGATAATAGGGGGAGTTGCAAGCTTATGTCAAGGTGATTTTTGCATTCCCTTTTCTTCTGGAGGCCTCTTATAATTCTATGGCTATCCGGCCGCCGATCTGCTATGAAGCGAACCTATGAAAGCAAGGCCAATCGCCATCCCTTCAGAAGCGGTATGCATGGAAATAATTTCTGAGGCGGGGATGCTGGAAAACATGATCGCTCACTCTTTGCAGGTGCAACGGGTTTCTTTGTTTATCGCGGATAATCTTCTGAAAAGCGGGCTGAACAGGGATCTGCTCGGCGCGGCAGCGCTCCTTCATGACATAACGAAGACAAGAAGTTTGCAGACCAAAGAGGATCACGCCAGAACCGGGGAACTGCTGATTGCCGAAAAAGGGTATCCCGAGGTCGGCCGGATAATCGGCCAGCACGTTTTTCTCGAAAGCTATTTTCTCTCAGCGAACCCAACCGAGGCGGAAGTGGTCAATTACGCCGACAAACGCGTGCTCCATGACAGGGTTGCCTCGCTTGCGGAGCGGATGGACTATATTCTGGAGAGGTACGGCGGGACGTCGGAGCGCCGAGAGTTGCTAAGCAGGCTTTGGCGGAGGTCTGTGGAGCTGGAAAAACATCTCTTTGCAATGTTGCCGTTCGCGCCGGAAGAGCTGCCGGGGTTATTGGAGCAGTGATTTGCTTTGTTCCCGGAGAATTTGCAGAGCCTCGCCGTCTCCGTGGCGGTTAGAAGAGAGTGAAGATGCTGGAAAATCGTATTGTTTATCTGGATGGAGCCTTTGTCGCGGCGGGCGAGGCGACGCTCCCCATCCTTAGTCACAGTGTGGGGAGGGGCTCGGCGATTTTCGATGTGCTTGCCTTCGGCGAAACGACGAAGGGCCGGGCGATTTTTCGCTTGGACGAGCATGTCGCCCGCTTTCTGCGCTCGGCTTTAGCGCTGGAGATGACGCTTCCCTTTTCCGTGGCAGAGTTGCACGAGGCGATCAAAGAAACGGTTCGCCGCAACACGCTGCAGGCGGGGGCGATAAAAATAATCGGGTTTTATCCGGAGCCCTCGTTTTCGCTTTTGCCCCCGCAAAAGCCGCTGCATCTGGCAATTTTTGTTTTGGATCCCGACGGCGATTTTGGAGAAAAGCCTCTGGCGGAAAATGAAAGCGTGACAGCCTTTGTCTCCCACTGGCGGAGGCTTGATCCGCGGACCGTGCCGATTGAGGCGAAGGCGGCCGCCAATTATCTCAACGGGATCGTCGCCAGGACGGAGGCGAAAAATCTCGGATTCGCTTACGCAATTATGCTCGATCTGGAGGGAAACATCGCGGAGGGCGGCACGGAGTCGATCTTCCTGGTGCGCGAAGGGCGGCTGCTCACCCCCAACATCGGCCACATTCTCCAGGGCATAACCCGCAAGTCAATCCTGGCGGCGGCGAAGGCGATGGGTATCGAGGCCTTTGCCGGTGCCCTGCAAGAGGGTTTGCTGAACGAAGCCGATGAGATCTTCTTCTCCGGAACGGTTCACCGGGTTCTGCCCGTAAGCCGGGTGGGAGACCGCATCCTTCCGGCAGCGCCCGGCCCGGTTACGCGCATGATCGCCGCAAGGATGCAGGCGATAGCGTCGGGCCGCGATCCGCGATTCCAGGACTGGCTTTTCCCCATCGGACACGTCAGATTAATCAATGTCCGGCCGGATAAAATAACCTCGTAATCATCGAAAAACGGATCTTCCCGCTGTCATCATGGGCATTGACGCCTGGATAGAGACGTTGATGTTCGACGAGAAGAACGCCACCGTCATGCTCTCCCTGACCTGCGGCGTCTTTAAAAGGGAGCTGCGGGAGCTTATTGACCAAGGGGAAGTGCATTTCCGAACGATGTTCCTTGAGGGGGTGGATAAGGCAAGTCCCCTCGGACATGGCCTGGCGAATGTTATGAACGGCGGTCTGAGGGCGGCGGCGATTGTGGACGATCTGCTGACCTTAGGCCAGAAGGGGGGTGCAGTGGAGAAGCATCCTCAACCTCAACAAAATTGTGCAGGATTGCTGCAAGTCTCCTGTATTGGCAAGTTGAGGAAGTGCCTGGGCGCTTAATGAGGTCGTCCCCTGTTTCGTGCAATGGCTGTAGTTTGGCGCAAAAATGTATCGTCTCGCCATCCTTCCCAGTACGTTTCATAAATCCTTAATAAATCAAATTGTTATACGGACACGGCTTGTTTTATCGCCCTTGCGCATTTCAATATCTGGAGAAGTCGCCGGAATTTTAGGAATAAATATGTATCAATAGTCGCCATCGTCAGGGATGCTATTTTTAAATAACAACGAAATCATATAGTTACATTTTGGCATGCTATTCGCTTAAAGAAACGAAGGCCGGATCAGCCGATGACGCCGGTTTGCAATATTGGACGGATTTCCCGGATAAGGAGGGTTTTATGCAACAAAATGAAAATGTACTGTATTCGTTCGGAGAAAATGTTTTTAATGATAAGGTCATGCAGGAGCGCCTGCCGGGCGCCGTTTATCAAAAGTTGATGGTAACGATCAACGAGGGAAAACCGCTGGATGGAACCATCGCCGACTCCGTGGCTAATGCGATGAAGGATTGGGCGATGGAAAAAGGGGCAACCCATTTTACCCACTGGTTTCAACCGTTAACCGGGATTACCGCTGAAAAGCACGAAGCCTTTTTAAGGCCGCTGGGATTTGGCAAGGCGTTCTTCGAGTTCAGCGGCAAAGAGCTCAGCCAGGGAGAGCCGGATGCATCATCTTTCCCTTCCGGAGGTCTGAGGGCAACCTTTGAGGCGCGGGGTTATACTGCCTGGGATTGCACCTCGCCTGCGTTTTTGCGCGATGACGGCGACGGCCTGACGCTTTGCATTCCCACCGCTTTCTATTCCTATACTGGCGAGGCACTGGATAAGAAGACCCCGCTTTTACGTTCGATGGAAGCCGTTTCCCAGCAGGCGCTGCGGGTGCTTAAGATATTGGGGAACACCAGGGCAACGCGCGTGATCGCCACTGTGGGACCAGAACAGGAATATTTTCTTGTGGACCGCGACTATTACGAACAGCGGTTGGATCTGATTCTGACCGGGCGCACCCTGTTCGGCGCCGCTCCCCCCAAGGGGCAGGAGCTGGAAGATCAGTACTTCGGGGCAATTCGCGACCGCATCAACGCCTACATGCGCGAAGTGGATTTGGAGCTGTGGAAAATCGGTGTTTCGGCGCGGACCAAGCACAATGAAGTGGCGCCTGCCCAGTACGAACTCGCAGTTATTTATGAAAGCACCAATATCGCCGCGGATCACAATCAATTGGTCATGGATATCCTGAAACGGGTTGCCCTGCGCCACGATTTGGTCTGTTTGCTGCACGAAAAGCCCTACGCGGGGATCAATGGTTCCGGGAAACACAACAACTGGTCTCTCAGCTCCAACGATGGCCAGAACCTGCTGGAGCCGGGCAAAACGCCGTGCGAGAATCTCCAGTTTCTGATTTTTCTGATGGCGGTATTGGCCGCACTCGATCGTTATTCGCCCATCCTGCGCGCCACTGCCGCCCGCGCCGGCAATGATCACCGTCTGGGAGCGAATGAAGCGCCGCCGGCCATTATTTCGGTCTTTCTGGGCGATCAGATCGCCGAAATTCTGACCGGCATTGAAAAGGGCGTTTTCAAACCGGCCAAAGGCATAGGCGAACTGGATATGAATGTCGCTACCCTGCCGAAATTTCCTAAAGACACGACGGATAGAAACCGCACCTCGCCGTTTGCCTTTACGGGGAATAAATTTGAATTCCGCATGGTTGCATCCAGTCAGTCCGTGTCCGGACCAAATGTGGCCCTCAATACGATTGTGGCAACCACGCTGGATGAAATCGCCACGGAATTGGAAAAAGCCGCCCCGGAAAAACTGCAGAAGAAGATAGAGGATATTCTGGTGCGATTGATCAAAAAACACAAGCGCATCATTTTCAATGGCAACAACTACTCAGAAGAATGGCTCAGGGAAGCGGAAAAACGGGGTTTGCCGAACGTGAAGACCACGCCGGAGGCGCTCGCATCCCTTATCGAGAAAGAGACGATTCGCATCTTCGAGAAATTCGGCGTCCTGAGCGGAAAAGAACTGGAATCGCGCTATGATATCTATCAGGAAGAGTACACCAAGCATGTAAATATTGAAGCTCAGACAATGATCCAGATGGCCAACAAGCAATACATCCCGGCCGTATCCGCATTCCTGCAGTCGCAGGTGGACTTGCTGGGCAGTCTGCAGGCGGCCGGTCTGAAAAACCCAGGGGTGAAGAAGCTTGTCGATGAACTCAACAATGGCCTGAAGGCTATTTATGAGAAAACGGAAAAGCTGGTAAAAGCTGCGCTTCTTGTTCAGGCCATTGAACCTGCCGATAAGCGGGGATTGGCGATCAAGGATAAGGTTATCCCAGCGATGGCCGAGTTGCGCGCGGCTGTCGATGCGATGGAAACGATCACGGCCGGCGATTACTGGCCGATGCCGAGCTATGCGGAGATGCTGTTTCTGAGCTGAGCCGCTGCTTGTCAATGAGCGGAACAAAACGGAGAAGGCTGATCTTCTCCGGCGCTCAACCTTAATGAAGACGCGAAAAACGGCGCTCAGCCGGAAGATGATGCCTTTGGCCCCCCGTGCAGAAAGCGGGAGGCCGAATTGTAAATGGGGGATCATGCTGCTGTGACGCCGTCTGTTTTTATGAGTTTGCCGATAGCGGCTTTCTTGCCTCACCCCCGCGCTTCCCGCTGTTTTTGACGTTCCCTCAAGAATAAAATGCAATGTTTCTCGCCCTGTGATATAGCCCCCCCATTCCAATTTTTGCGGAAATTCGCTGAGATGATCAGAGGATTCCATCTGGCAACGGAAAGGCGCAAACCCAGTCTGAAATGAAATTTGAAATGAATTTCCCGAAGAAGCGGAACATTAATCCCTGGATCTGGGTTCCGTCTCTTTACCTGGCGGAAGGGGTTCCGTATATCATGGCGATGACCGTTTCGGTCATCCTCTATAAAAGACTGGGCGTCTCCAATACGGATATAGCCCTTTACACCTCATGGCTCTATCTTCCCTGGGTTATCAAACCGCTGTGGAGCCCATTTGTCGATATGTTCCGCACGAAACGCTTCTGGATTGTGGCAATGCAGCTTATTGTCGGGGCGTCTTTCGCGGGAGTCGCGCTGACGATCCCGGCGCCCGCCTTTTTTCGCTACACGCTGGCGTTTTTCTGGATCATGGCCTTCAGTTCGGCGACGCACGACATTGCCGCCGACGGCTTTTACATGCTCGGCCTCGAGGAGCACCAGCAATCGGCGTTTATCGGGGTGAGAACAATCTTCTACCGGATTGCGGTAATCGCCGCCAAGGGCATTCTCGTTGTCTTCGCAGGGAACCTGGAAACGCGGGGCTTCAGCGTGCAGACTGCGTGGTCGCTGACCTTTTTCCTCCTCGCGGCGCTTGTGCTGGCCCTCTTCATCTATCACGTAGTTGTTCTGCCTTTTCCGGTTGCGGATCGCCCTGTCCGGCGGGATCCCCAGCAAAATTCACTGGGACTTTTCCTGCGGGGGTTCGCGCTTTTCTTCCGGCGGAAGGATATCCTGCCGATAGTCGCCTTTTTTCTGTTTTACCGTTTTGCAGAGGCGCAGCTTGTCAAGATGGTTGCCCCTTTTCTGCTCGATGAACGGGCGAGGGGGGGGCTGGGCCTTTCGACGGCGGAAGTCGGGATTGTTTACGGGACAGTCGGGGCGATCGCGCTGATGGCGGGGGGGCTTCTCGGAGGATGGGCGTCTTCGAAAAAGGGGTTGAAATACTGGCTGTGGATAATGGTTTTTGCGATGCACCTGCCGGATGTGATCTTTATCTATCTGTCCGTTGCGCTGCCGCAGAGCCTCTGGATAATAAACGCCGCAGTGGCGATCGAACAATTCGGATACGGCTTTGGTTTCACGGCGTACTCCCTCTTCATGATCATGGCCTGCGAGGGCGAATACAAGACGGTGCACTACGCGATAGCCACGGGGATTATGGCCTTCGGGATGATGATCCCGGCGATGTCGAGCGGCTGGATTCAGGAGCGCCTGGGCTACCCTGGGTTCTTTATCTGGATACTGATTTCGACTGTCCCCGGTTTTGTCGTCGCCGCGCTCGTGAAGATCGATCCGGGCTTCGGAAGAAAAAAGGAATAGGATATGATTCCGACAACATGTTTTATCCTGGGCGCCGGCCTGGGGACGCGTTTGCGGCCCCTCACGGAAAGCCTGCCGAAGCCGCTGCTGCCCGTGGGCGGGCGGCCGCTTGTCAGCTACGCTATGGACCATTGCCTGACTGTGGGCGTACAGCGTTTTGTCGTCAACACCCACCACCTTGCCGCCGCTTATGATAAGGCCTTTCCCGACGGCCGCTGGCGGAAGACGCCGATTGTTTTCCGTCATGAACCGGTCCTGCTCGATACGGCCGGCGGGCTAAAGAATATTGAAGACCTGCTTTCCGGAGAGGAAAGCCTGCTTGTTTATAACGGCGATATTATTTCTGATCTTCCGCTTTCCCGGCTGCTTGCCGCCCATCGGGAGAAAGGCCGGGAGGCGACCCTTGCCCTGCGGAGCCGGGGGGCGATTTGCAACGTAGCCCTCGATAATCTCGGCGAGATATGCGACATTCGAGGCATCATCGGCAATCATGGGGTAAGAAGCTGTCTCTTCACCGGCATTTACATTGTGGAGAGAAATTTCTTCGGCCGTTTGACCAGAGGCAGGGCGGAATCGGTCATTTTGCCCCTTGTGGAGATGATCAGGCAAAAGCCGGGGTCGGTCGCCTCGGTCGTGATCGATGAGGGCGCATGGGAGGATGTCGGCAGTCCGGAGGCATATTACCGTATTTCCCAGTCCGTGCCGCCGTTGAAGTACGAAAAACTTGGCCCCGGGCCGAACGAAGGCAGCCTGGCGGGGGAAATGCCGGACGGCAATGGTGATGCCCCGGCGCCGGACAATGTCGGTGTTGCTGAAGACGCTGCTGCCGCGTTGTCCCCGGAAAAGGGAAGAAGCGGCCCCGATCGGGACGAAGAGGCGTTTGTGCGGGCGGCGCTGGGGATCGTTGCCGATATTCCCGTAAAGTTGTCCGCAATCGGCAGGGGGGGGTCGGATCGCAGCTATTTCCGGGTTGCCGCGCCTGCCTGCCCGTCGGCAATCCTGATGCGTTACGGTGATATGTACGAGGAAAACGATGTTTATGTTTCCGCAGCCGCATTTCTGCGGGACATCGGCGTCAGCGTCCCGGCCATTTATGGTCACTCTCCGGAGAGCAGGCTGATTCTGATGGAGGATCTTGGGGATAGCGATCTCTACAGCCGGCGTGAAAAACCATGGGAGGGGCGACGTGCGCTTTATGAAATGACGCTGACGCTTGCCGTGAAAATGCATGCATTTTCACCGGAACAGTTTATGAAAACCAGGAGTTGCCCTCCCGGTCCGCCTTTCCTGATGCCGGGTTATGATGAAAAATTGTACCGCTGGGAGAGAAATTACTTCATAGAGAACCTTGTCGGCAATGTCTGCCGGATGGAGCTTGACCCGCAGGAAAAGAACGATCTGGAGGCGGAGCTGGCGGGCTTGGCTGCCCGGCTTCTGCAAGCAGGGACTTCGCTGATCCATCGTGACTTCCAGTCGCAAAATGTGATGATTAAAGAAGAAAAGCCGGTGCTTATTGATTTTCAGGGGATGCGGTTCGGCAGCCTGTTTTACGACCTCGGATCATTGATCTATGATCCGTATGTGCAATTTCCGGAAGGGGGGCGGGATGCCCTGCTTCGTTTTTATTACGATCTTGCCGGTTCGGCTTGCCCATGGGAGGCATTCCGGGAGCTCTTTTTTCAGGCCTCCGCGCAGCGGCTGATGCAGGCCCTCGGCGCATATGGGTTCCTTGGCCTGAAGCGCGGCAAGCCCCATTTTCTGATTCACATTCCCCGCGCTCTGCAAAACCTTGTCGAAGTATCCGGGGCGGCGGGCGCCCTGCCCGGGCTCAACGCCCTTGCCCGCCGCTGTCAGGGTTGCCTGCCCCAATTTTCCTGATTGCAAGATATGGCTTAAGTGATATATACACCCCGCCGGGAAGTTATCGTTACTGCTCAATGCCGATATCTTGAGTTGTCGAGGAGGGGGACAGATGGGTGATGCGGACAAGAATGCGGCGCTGCTTAAGGAAATACAGACAAGGATGGAGCGCAAGCTGAAGGATGGCGAGATAGAAATCGTTGAATACTGGAAAGAGCAGATCGACCGGGTAACGGCCATGAAGCCGGAAGGGGTTGCCGCTTTGCAGCAGCAGTTGAAAAAGATCTCCGAGATGATGAGCAACCGGGTGCGGATAATCAAAAAGGAGCTGTCGCATTGAAATATGGGGGACGCCTTGTATTGCGTTCTACCGCCATTGTGAGGCGCTCTGCGGCTCCTCTGACGGGACAGAGGGTGAGGGTGCATGAAGGAAATAGCTGAATTTCTTTTTGAAACAAGTATGTTGAGAAAGACCCCCCGGAGTGGTTTTCAATTCCTCGGCTCCGGTTCCGAGTCGGTTGCCGAACACGTGTTGAGTACGCTCTTCGTTGGTTATACATTGTGCAAAATGGATCCGGAGGCCGACGAGCTGAAGGTTCTGAGGTTGTGTTTGATGCATGATCTGCCCGAGGCGCGCACCGGCGATATGAATTATGTCAATAAAAAGTATGTGCGGGTTGATGAGAAAAAGGCGGTAAAAGAGCTTGCCGCCCAGCTTTTTTTCGGCGGAGAGATTGAAGACGCCCTCGATGAATTCAACGAGCGCAAAACGAGGGAGGGGCTCTTGGCCCGGGATGCCGATCAACTGGCGCTGATGCTGCATTTGAAGGAATGCGGCGATCTGGGAAACAAATACAGCAAAGAGTGGATGCGTTTTGCCAGGGAGCGGCTGGTTACGGAGACAGCCCGCCGGCTTGCCGTGAGCATTCTCGAGACGGACTATTCAGCCTGGTGGTCGAAGGAAAATGACGACTGGTGGGTAAACGGCAATAACGGGGCAGGCAGCAAACCAAACAGACAGGAATGATTTTAGCCGGGTTTTTACTAAAACCCTGAATGATCGAGGAATAATATGTCCACCAAAAAACAAATTCGCAGCGCCGGGGTTAAATCCAGAAAAACGAAGAAGAACAAAAGGACGCTTATATTATCGGTAATTGTCGTAGTTGCCGTTGTTTTTCTGGCGGTTTTTTTCATAACGCTGTTTGACTACATCTATCCGCCCGCGACCGGCAACCGTTCAGCCGAGACGAAAAAAGAGAAGACAGAGGCGACCCTGTTCTTTTCAGATGCCGATGAACGCTACCTGATTCCCGAAAAAAGATTTCTGAGCAAGGAGCAATCGCTGGAGCGTCAGGCCTCGGAGCTTGTAAATGCCCTGATTGCCGGCTCAAAAACGGGGCTTGTCAATACGTTTCCCCAGAAAGCCGAACTTCTGGACATCAAAAAAGAAGGGAACGATACGCTGCTTGTCGATTTCCGGGAGAGCCTGGTTAAAAATCACCCAGGGGGAAGCGCCGCGGAAATGGCCACCGTCTATTCCCTGACAAATACGCTGACTGCCAACCTGCCCGAGATAAAGAAGGTTAAAATTCTGATAGAAGGCAAGAGCCGGGAGTCGCTGAAGGGGCATATCGGGCTCGACCAGCCTTTTTATCCCGACAAGGAACTGATCAGGATTCCGTAGTCCCGGTAATTGATAAATATTTTCTGGTGCATTTATGGCAGTGAAATCAAAACTCTCGCGTACAAGGAATATCGGGATAGCCGCTCACATCGACGCCGGCAAGACGACGGTGACCGAGCGAATCCTTTTCTATACGGGAAAATCCTATAAAATGGGGGAGGTTCACGACGGCGAGGCGGTAATGGACTGGATGCCCCAGGAGCAGGAACGGGGAATCACGATAACCTCGGCGGTGACAACCTGCCAATGGGAGAACCATGCGATCCATCTTATCGACACCCCCGGCCATGTGGATTTTACGATTGAGGTCGAGCGGAGTCTCCGGGTGCTCGACGGGGCCGTCGTTGTTTTCTGCGCCGTAGGCGGCGTGGAGCCGCAATCGGAGACCGTCTGGCGGCAGGCCGACCGCTACGGGGTTCCCAAGGTTGCCTTCATCAATAAAATGGACAGGGTTGGCGCCGATTACTGGGGGACGATCGGGCAGATGAAGGAGCGGTTCAACTCGCTGCCTTTGCCGATTCAGATGCCCCTGGGGGCGGAAGAATCATTTCGGGGCGTTGTTGATCTGATCCGCATGCAGGCGCTGAAATGGGATGATGCCACGAAGGGCATGGAGTACCAGTACGAGGACATTCCCGAAGAGGCAATGCCGCAGGCGCGGGAGCAGCGGGAAAAAATGATCTCGCTGCTGGCCGATGTTGACGACGGTATTGCGGAAAAATATCTGGAAGGGGTCGAGATCAGCGAATCAGAGATCAACGAGGCGCTTCGGAAGGCGACGATTTCCCTGAAGATCGTCCCGGTTCTGTGCGGTTCCGCCCTCAAAAACAAAGGGGTGCAGCCGCTTCTGGACGCCGTTGTTCTTTATTTGCCTTCGCCGGAGGATATTCCCCCGGTGCGGGGGATAAATCCGTTGACAAAAAAGGAGGAAAGCCGGATCAGCAGCGAAAAGGAGCCGCTGGCGGCGCTGGCCTTCAAAATAATGCAGGATGAAGGCCGCAAGCTTACCTATCTGCGCATCTATTCCGGACGGATAAACGCCGGGGACGAGCTGTTCAATGCCAGCCGGGGCAGGAAAGAGAAAATCTCGCGCATCCTGAAAATGCATGCCAACAAGAGGGAGCGCGTCGAACAGGCCGGAGCCGGGGACATCATTGCCGTCATGGGGCTCAAGGAGATAACGACCGGCGATACGATCTGCAGTGAGGAGCATCCGATCCTCCTGGAACTTATCGACTTTTATGAACCGGTCATCAGCCTGGCGATTGAGGCGAAGACCCCGGCCGATCAGGAAAAACTTGTCGTTGCCCTGGGGAAGCTGATGGATGAAGATCCCACGCTGCGGGTAAAATACGATGACGAAACGGCGCAGACGGTGCTTTCCGGAATGGGAGAACTGCATCTCGAGATAATAACCGACCGCCTGCTCAGGGAGTTCAATACCCGCATCAATGTCGGCAAGCCGCGGGTTGTCCACCGCGAAACCATTCAAAAGCAGGTGGAGTGCGAGGGGGTTTTCGACCGGGAGCTGGCGGACAAGAAGCATTTCGGCAATGTGCGGCTCCTGCTGGAACCGGGGAAAAGGGGGAGCGGTGTCGAGATAATCCGCCGTCTTGATGATAAGGCGCCCCTGTTTACCGAAGAAATGCTCCTGGCCATGGAAGAAGGGATAAAGGAGGGATTGCAGAGCGGCGTTCTGGCCGGTTATCCGGTCATTGACATTCGGGTTGCCATTGCCGGCGGCGCGATCAGGGAAGGCGAGACCACGCCTCTGGGCTGCCGGATTGCCGCGGCAACGGCCTTCCGGGAGGGATGTCAGAAAGGCGAGCCTGTTTTGCTCGATCCCATTATGCGGGTTGACATTATTACCCCTCCCGAGTTTATGGGCGAGGTGATCGGGGATATCAACGCCCGGCGGGGGGAAATTCAGGAGATTTCCCCCAAGGGGACAATCAGCGAGATAAGGGCCAAGGTTCCGCTCAAGGCGATGTTCGGCTATTCTACCGACCTGCGCTCCGCGACCCAGGGCAGGGCGATGTTTACCATGCAGTTTCTGGCCTATGACAAAATCGGATAATCTTCCGCCCCCGGCGGTGCTTCAACTCGACAAAGACAAGCTGCTGCAAAGCATCTTCCGACTGAGCACGTTTCTGGCGGCGCCTTCCAAGGTCGATCAGATACTGGAGAAGATCCTCGATGAGGTTGTCGAAAGCATCGGTTTTGATCGGGGCATCATCCGCCTTTTTGACGCCTCGCGCCAGAATCTGGAAGCCAGGGCAATAAACAATTACAGCCGCGAAGAGCTGCGCAAGATCGTCTCAATCATCGATATCTACGAACATGACTGCATTGTCACCAAGGTGGCAAGAACCGGCCAGCCGATCGCGGTCGAGGTGACGGCGACCGATCCCCGCATAACGGAAACGGATCGGATGCTTACAAAAATATACGATCGCGGCTCCTACTTCTGTGCCCCGCTAAAAATAGGGGAGGAAGTGATCGGCATCATCGCCGCCTGGTTTAACGAAGAGACCAAATTCTGTCCGGAGGAAATCAACCTTTTTGTAACCTATGCCAACATTCTGAGCATGATGATCCACAATATCAGGCTTTTTGAAGACAATCTGGAAAAGATCAGGATGCTTACCGTCCTGCAGGATTCCGTATCCCGGATGAACGCCAGCTACATCCTCAATAACCATATTCTGGAAATTCTTGCCGAGGGGGCGATGCGGATCGCGGGCGCGGAAAAGGTATTTGTCTATATTCTCGATCTTGAAAAGAACCGCTGTCTGGTCAATGACGGGGGGAAGGTCTTGATCGACGACCAGATGTCCTATAAGGAGGAAATAGCTCATACCATTATCAGGACGGCGATTGATGACAACGCCTTCGTTTTGCGGCGGAATAATGCAACCGGAGCGGCCACTCGTCCTTTTTTTGCCGATTATCCCTCGGAGATTGCCATTCCGCTGAAGATTGGGGAAAAATTCCAGGGCGCGCTTTATCTGGCCAAAAAAACAGGGGACTATGCGCCGGAAAAGATTCATATTCTGGACATTCTTGTCAACAATGCCTCCAATTCCTACGAAAATGCGATCATGCATTCGCTTTTGTCGATCGAAGCGAACTCGTTGAAAACCGAGGTGAAAAAACTCAAGGAACGGGAGAATATCCTGCTGGGTTTTCATAACATCATCGGCAAATCGGAAAAGATGCTGGAGCTTTTTCATATAATCAAGGAGGTGGCGGGGCACGATACCAACATTCTTATCCAGGGCGAAAGCGGGACAGGCAAGGAGCTGATTGCGCGGGCGATTCATCGTCAGAGCAACCGCGCTGCCAAACCTTTTGTCGATGTCAATTGCGCGGCTATCCCGGCGGCGCTTCTGGAAAGCGAGATATTTGGTTATGAGGCGGGGGCCTTTACCGACGCGAGAAAACGAAAGATCGGTCTTATTGAATACGCCAACGGCGGCACGATGCTGCTCGACGAAATAGGCGATATGGATATCCGCATTCAGGCAAAATTCCTGCGGATGCTGGAGGACCGGCATATCCGCCGTCTGGGAGGCAATGAAAGCATCCCGATCGATGTGCGGTTCGTCTTTTCGACGAACCGGGATCTGAACCGGATGGTTGCGGAAGGCGCTTTTCGGGAGGATCTCTATTACCGGATCAGCGTTGTCCCGATACAGATCCCGCCTCTCCGGGAGAGAAAAGAGGACCTGCTGCTCCTGGCCCGCTATTATCTGGAAGAGTTCAACGATAAATTCAAAAAGACGGTAAAAGGTTTCACCGAAGATGCGGAGCGCATATTTACCGTTTATCCATGGCCGGGAAATGTCCGGGAATTGAGAAATATAATTGAAAGGATAATGATACTGCACAATGACGGGGAGTTGATCGGATACGAAAATCTGCCGGCGGAGATGCGAAAAGCGGCGAACCAAGAGGAACTGAATCTGCGGATTGACGACATGGTCCCCGATTTGTCAACGGAGAAGATCGATTTTATCGGGGCCGTGGACAGGGCTACAAGGGAAATCAAGAAAAGGATTATTGCCGGCGCCGTTGCCGCAAGCGGCGGCAACAAAAGTCGGGCGGCCCGGCGGCTGGGCATTTCCCGCTTCAAACTGATCCGGGAGGAAAAGAAGATCAAAGACAGCGGCATTTCCACCAAATAGAAGGATTTGCTTTATCGACGCTGGGGGAGAAGAGAAGCTTTGGCGCAATCGGGCACCTTGCGAGTCTGACGCCCCTGAACCCGGAAAACGCTCCGGACGAGTGGGAGAGAGGGGCACTGAAGGAATTCGAACGGGGGAAGAAGGAGGCGACCGCCCTTGCTCCGATAGGCAAAGCAGTCTATTTTCGCTTCATGCAGCCCATGATCACGGAGTCGGGATGTTTGCAGTGCCATGCTGCGCAGGGCTATAAGATCGGTGATGTCCGGGGAGGGCTCAGCGTCTCTGCGGCATGGGCGCCTTTTCGCAAGGCCCTGTGGAAGCAGTGGACGGGGATTATGCCGTTCTGTCGGTATCCGACACGGGGATGGGCATTGCGCCTGAGGATATGGAAAAGATATTCGAGCCTTTTTATACAAAGAAGTCAATGGGCAGGAGCGGTACCGGTCTGGGCCTGGCGATTGTCTGGGGGACTGTAAAAGATCACAATGGGTACATCGATATCCAGACGCAAATTGATGGGGGAACCACCTTTACGCTTTATTTCCCGGCAACGCGGGAGGAACTGAGCGCGCCTTTGCCGAAGACGCCTATGGAAAGATATATGGGAAGAGGTGAAACGGTACTGCTGGTTGACGACATTGCCGAGCAGCGCGAGGTTGCCGCCGGATTGCTTGCGTAGCTCAAGTATCGCGTCAATGTGGTTTCCAGAGGGGAAGAGGCGGTGGAGTGGCTCAGGTCTAATAAGGCCGATATCATTGTTATGGATATGATCATGCTGCCCGGGATAGATGGCCTGGAAGCCTATAAAATGATTCTGGAGAGCAACCCGCAGCAGAAGTCGATAATCGTGAGGTGCGTTTTTTTCAAAGCCTCACTATGCCTGCTTGCAGCCGGTTTCCCGTGTAAAAAGAATCAGCGCGGAGCTGATCAGTGCCCAGAACAGCATCAGGGAGAAACCGAGGCGAAATGCGTCAAATCCGTAAAACTTGATGCCGTCAATCAGCTTGCCCTGCCAGTTCAGATCGAGAATCATCCCCACTGCCGGTTGTAAAATCATCGGCCCCGTCATGGTTCCCATGTTTACGAGTCCGGAAGCTGTTCCGCCCAGCCGCAGGGGAACCGACTCCTTGATAAAGGCAAAGCCGATAACCATGCTTCCCGAGGCGAGTCCTGCAAGCAGCAGCAAAGCGACCAGCAGGGGCGCAGGCAGGGCGGGAACTAAAATGATCAGCGCCCAGGCGCCGGTCAGTGTGACAGTGCCTGCTATATAGAGAGGTTTCCGACGGCCGAGCCTGTCGGAGAGTCCGCCGGCCAGCGGTCCGCCCAGCGCCCAGGCGATCAGCATCGATGAGTTGAGCGCTGCCGCCCCGGTTGCGGTGAAATGGTAATGGGAGACCAAAAAGGGCGTTCCCCAGAGTCCGGAAAAGGTCAGAATCGGGCCGACCACGCCGGCGGGAATCAGGCAGAGAAGCCAGGAGTTGCGATAGCGGAAAATCTCCCGGATATCTTCCCTGATCGAGCTCTTGCGGGTCTCCTGCATCGCCGGGGAGGCATAGCTTGCGAAGCCTTTTTCCGTGGGATCATCGCGAATCAAAAGCCAGATCGCCAGGCTCGTTCCCAGCGTGACTATGGCGGAGGCCATTATTATCGGACGCCATCCCGCCAGATCGGTCAGCGCCCGCAACGGCGCCCCCGCCGAGACGGCTCCGATAATGCCGCAAAAGAGCGCCATTCCCGAGGCCATGGCGAACTGGCGCGGAGCAAACCAGTGGCTGGCCAGCTTCAGCATGCCGACAAAGGCAACGGCAACCGAGCCGCCGATCAGGAGTCTGCCGGTGCAGGCCCAAAAGAAGTTTGGCGCCAGCGCGAACAGCAGTGTGCCGATACCGGCAACCAGCGCGCCGGCGGCAAGCAGACGGCGCGGGCCGAGGCGGTCAGCAAGGATGCCGGTAGGAACCTGCATGAAGACATAACTATAAAAGTAAAAGGCGGAAAGATTTCCCAGACCGGTTGCGCTGATCGCGAAATCCTGCATAAGCTCTGCCGTTATTACGGCGGGCGCAACCCTCTGGAAAAAGCCGATCAGGTATAAAACCGCCCCCAGCCCCCACATGAACCAGGAGAGCTGCGGCGGGGGGACGGCAGTTCCATTGCCCATTTTCATTTTTATGAATGCCTTGAAAATAAGTGCTAATAAAACACATTAAGTGCTAATACCGCACATTTGTTTGTTGCGATCAACCCAATTATCGGGCTGAACCATTTTATTGCCCTGTCAATAGATGGTGCATTCGCGGCACTCTTCAACAGGTTTTACAATCATCAAATTAACGGCACTTAAAAAAATCGTTGCTATGCCTGGGTTCGCAAGGACAATGACTAATTCTGAGTTTTGCAAGAATCTGTCCCAAAGTCCAGTTATTGATAACATATTTTTTGTCAAGAAGCGAGATTTTGAATGGTTCCCGGGGATATCAGAAATATATGTAACATTTGCAGCAGATATGCTCTCCAGATCAGCTTGTAGATTGTTGCAAATCATAAAACCGGGATTGGCATTACTATTGCTTTGCATATTTAAGATTTGACAGGATATTGTTTTTTTATATGGGAATTTTGCCAACGCGGAAGCAGAAAAATTTTATGCAGAAAGATCCGAAAGGTGAAGGTTTGCAGAAAAATGAGGAGAAATTCCCCGAGACTCGAAAAATAGCCGAATTTGAATTCTTTGTAGGCGGGGATCGGCAGACTGAGGCGGAGATGCGCGAAGAAAAAAATAATTTTACTGAAAACTGAAGGACGGGAAGGCATTCCCCTTTCAGTGTCGCAGTGGCGGATGGTTTTTAGGCTCCCTCCTTTTCCATCCGCCACTTTTTTTTTAAAAAAAAGCGCCTCTTTTCTGTTTGCTAAGCAGTGGAAGAGGCGCTTTTATGTTGTTGCTCAGATTGGCAGCCTTATATCTTTTTGCTGATAATCCGCATCGAGTAAAATGAGCGATAAACAAACACCAGGGCGATCAGGAAAAAGAAGGAGGCAAGCCCTATCCTCAAGCCCGAGTTTGTCATTGTAACCGCTATTTCAACGGCGAGCAGACCGAAAAGTGTTGTAAACTTGATCACCGGATTAAGCGAGACCGAGGAGGTGTCCTTGTAGGGGTCGCCGACGGTGTCTCCGACGACAACCGCCTCGTGCAACGGGGTGTGTTTCTGTTTCAGATCAACTTCGACGATTTTCTTGGCGTTATCCCAGGCGCCGCCGGCGTTGGCCATGAAGATTGCCTGGAACAGACCGAAGAAAGCGATTCCGATCAGATAGCCGATAAAGAAGTAGGGGTTGAAGAAGGCAAGCGACAGCGCCATGAAGAAGATGACGATGAAGATGTTGATCATCCCTTTTTGCGCATATTGCGTGCAGATTTTGACTACTTCCTTGCTGTCCTCTATCGAAGCCTCCTTCTTGTCCAGGTTGATATGCTCCTTGATGAAGACGACCGCCTGATAGGAACCCGTCACCACTGCCTGGATCGAAGCGCCGCTGAACCAGTAGATGATGCAGCCGCCCATCAGCAGGCCCAGGATTACCTCGGGCTGAACAAGACTCAGTTTGGCGATAGCGTTGCCGAAGAGCCTTTCAAGAAGGATAATTATCCCGAAGACCATCGTTGTTGCGCCGACTACCGCTGTTCCAATCAGTACCGGTTTTGCGGTTGCCTTGAAGGTGTTGCCTCCGCCATCGGCGGCTTCGAGGTAATGTTTTGCCTGCTCGAAGTCGGGCTCAATGCCGAAATGTTTCTGGACGACCGCTTTTACGTCTTTACGGGATTCAATCATCGAAAGCTCGTAAATTGATTGGGCGTTGTCGGAGACTGGGCCGAAGCTGTCAACGGCGATTGTCACCGGTCCCATGCCGAGAAAACCGAAGGCTACCAGACCGAAGGCAAATACCGGTGCGGCGAATTTGAAGGCGTCAGGCATGAGGCCTGTGACGGACCCGCTTTGGGAGACAAGGTATGCCACAAACATCAGAACGATAATAACCAGACCTTCCCAGAACGCGGAGAAGTTGCCGGCGACCAGACCGGACAGGATGTTCAGGGAGGCGCCGCCCTGACGGGAGGCGTTGACGATCTCGTCGCAGTGACGGGAGTTGGTGCTGGTGAATATTTTTGTGAACTCGGGAATCAGCGCCCCGGCGATCGTTCCGCAACTGATAATGATAGAGAGGGCGAGCCATGCGGGGATCGAGTCTTCGCTCAGGGGAAGATCGCCAAGGAGATAGTAACTGGCGATAAATGTAACTATAATCGAAATGGCTGAGGTTAACCAGATCAGGTTGGAAAGCGGCTTTTCAAAATCAAAATCATTTTTATGATTGTACAGGGATTTGCTGATTGCGTCGTTGATGAAGTAAGAGACAAGCGCGGTGATGATCATCAGTATCCGCATGCCGAAGATCCATATGATAAGCTTTCCGCCCATTGCCGGGTTTAAGGCCAGCGCCAGGGCCAGAAAGGCGATGAGCGCGACCCCGGTTACCCCGTAAGTTTCAAAGCCGTCCGCCGTTGGGCCGATGCTGTCGCCGGCGTTATCCCCGGTGCAGTCCGCAATGACGCCGGGGTTTTTGGGATCGTCTTCCGGAAGATGGAAAATGATTTTCATCAAGTCGGAGCCGATATCGGCGATCTTTGTGAAGATGCCGCCGCAGATTCTCAGGGCGCTGGCGCCGAGTGACTCGCCGATCGCAAAGCCGATGAAGCAGGAGCCGGCAAGTTCCTTCGGAACATAGGCGAGAATCATGATCATGAAGAATAGCTCAATGCTGACAAGCAGCATCCCGATGCTCATGCCGGAGCGAAGGCAGATATTTACTATGTTAAGAGGGACCCCGCTGAGAGATGCGAAAGCAGCGCGGGAGTTGGCCTGAGTATTGATCCGGATGCCGAACCAGGCCACGCCGTAAGACCCGAGAATTCCCAAGATCGAAGCCAGCAGAATAATAACCATTGATCCGAACGAGGCATGCTGAAGTCCCACGAAGTAGTAAATCAGGGCAATGGCGATCAGTAACCAGAGGGCGGCGAGAAACTTGCCCTGTTGAAAAAGATAGGTTTTGCAAGTTTCCCAGATTGTGTTCGATACGTCCAGCATGGCCTGATGCGCGGGCAGACTTTTTGTCTGGTTATACTGCATCCAGCCGAATCCGGCGCCGAGCAGACAGATCAGGAGTCCGAAGTTGAGGATTGTCAATCCTCCGAGGCTGCCGCCCATAAACGAGATGGCGGTCAGATCGGGGATGTTGATGTCCGCCTCGCTGGCAAAGGCAGTGGCGCCTGTTGCAAGCAGCCAGGAGAACGATATGAAAAAAAATATTAAGTTCCTCCGTGTTCCAATACGCATTATAAGGCTCCCCCTTAATTATTAGTTATGTAAAAAAGCCAGGCTAAGAGAAAGCCTGGTTTTTCATTGTCCGGATAGAAAGCTCCGGTTTATTTGAAGTGTATGTTGAAGAGCACGGGGGCGATGATCATGGCCACCACGCTGATCAGTTTGATCAGAATGTTGAGCGAAGGGCCGGAGGTGTCCTTGAACGGGTCGCCGACGGTATCGCCGGTGACGGTGGCTTTGTGCATCTCATCATAGCCGGCGCCCCATTTTTCGTGGCCGCCTTCCTTAACCTGCTTTTTGGAATTGTCCCAGGCGCCGCCGGCATTGGCCTGGAAGATGGCGAGGCAAACGCCGGAGATGGTCACGCCGATCAGCAGTCCTCCCAGCATATTGGGGCTGATGATGCCTACGACAACAGGCGCGGTGACGGCCATCAGACCAGGGGCGACCATCTTTTTAACGGCGGCCGCGGCGGCGATGTCAACGCACTTCGCGTAATCGGCCTTGCCGTCGGCGGCCTGGATGATCTTCTGTTCTTCAGCAGTCGGGTTGCGATCCTCATGTTCGGCGCGCTGGGCGGCATCGAGGGCGGGACGCAATTCGGGGATTTCCCGAAACTGCCGGCGCACTTCCTGAATCATGTCCTGGGCGGCCTTGCCCACCGAGACCATGGCCATGGCGGAGAAGCGGAAGGGAAGCATGCAGCCGATCAGCAGCCCGACGAGAACGACCGGGTTGGCGGCGTCGAGGATGAGCTTGCCTTCCATCTTGGTCATGTAGGCGCTGGTTAAAGCCAGGGCGGTGAGGGCGGCCGAGGCGATGGCGAAGCCCTTGCCGATGGCGGCGGTGGTGTTGCCGACCGCGTCCAGCTTGTCGGTACGGGCGCGGACCTCCCGGCCGAGCCTCGACATTTCGGCGATGCCGCCGGCGTTGTCGGCGACTGGTCCGTAAGCGTCAACGGCGAGCTGAATGCCGGTGGTGCAGAGCATCCCCACCGCGGAAAGGGCCACGCCGTATAGCCCGGACGTGAAGTAGGCAAGGAGAATGGCTGCCGAGATCAGGAAGATGGGGATGCTTGTGGAGTTCATGCCGACGGCTATTCCCTGGATGATTGTCGTGGCTGCTCCCGTCTTGCTGGATTCGACAATGGTATTGACCGGGGTCTTGTCTGTGGCCGTGTAATACTCGGTCACGAAGCCGATCGCCATCCCGGCGACCAGACCGCCGACGATAGCAAGAAAGACCCCCCACCACTGGTAAGTGGTCGTCTCTTTATTGATGACGCCGGTGACGGTAATGCCGCCGGCGGGAAGAAGCTGCTGGATCGCCACCGCGGTCATGACAATCATCAGGACGCTGGCGACGAGCGTGCCCATGTTCAGCGCCGCCTGCGGATTTCCGCCTTCTTTGGTTCTGACGAAAAATGCGCCGATGATCGAGGCGACGATGCCGATGACGGAGATGACGAGCGGCAGGTAAACCGCGTTCATGCCGTTGCCGCCGGCAGTCTGGATGCCGGAAAACCAGACGGTGCCGAGAATCATCGAGGAGACTATGGCGCCGATATAGGATTCGAAGAGATCAGCGCCCATGCCGGCGACGTCGCCGACGTTGTCGCCGACGTTGTCGGCGATGGTGGCGGGATTCAGGGGATGATCTTCTGGAATGCCGGCCTCGACCTTGCCGACGAGGTCAGCGCCGACATCGGCTGCCTTGGTGTAGATGCCGCCGCCGACGCGGGCGAAAAGAGCGATGGAAGATGCGCCGAGTGAAAAGCCGGCCAGGATGTTAAGCACGAGGTTCATGACCTTGGTGTCGGTGAGCGAAGCAGGGTACATATAGGTGAGCAGGATGAAAACCAGGCTGAGTCCCAGCAGGCCGAGACCAACCACGCACATTCCCATGACCGAGCCGCCGGCAAAGGCAACCTGCAGGGCGGGATTCAGCCCCGTGCGTGCCGCTGCCGCGGTGCGCACGTTGGCTTTGGTGGCCACTTTCATGCCGATCCAGCCTGAACCAGCAGAGCAGATTGCGCCGACGATGAACGAAACGGCGATCATTGCGCTGGAGTCTTCAAGCCCGGCGTTGCTGATGCCGAGCAATACCGCCACGCAGACGACGAAGATGGCGAGATACCGGTATTCCCGCTTCAGAAAAGCCAGGGCGCCCTCGGCTATCCAGCTTGCGATCATCTGCATCCGCTCGGTGCCGGGATCCTGCCGGGCTACCCAACCGGCCTTGATGTAAGCGAAAAACAACGCAGCCGCGGCTGCTATTGGTGGAACAATGTAGAAAAGCGCACTTTCACCAAACATAAAATTCCCTCCTTAATAAAGATGCTTTTTTTAAAACCCCATTACGCCAACCGCTGACTATTCTCAAACGAGACCAATACAGCCATAACAAATTATTTTCTGATATTATCCTGCCGGCCGGGTGTGGCCGATTTCACGCCGCCAGTTTATTTTGCGCGGTCTATATACTAAAGCCGCCGGCAATGTCAATAAAATAAGTTTTTATTATCCGGATATTGCACGATAAATGCCATCAGAATCTGGATGTTTTGAATTCGGTATTTGACGTCCACTAAAAGCCCAGCTTTACCCAGGCGGATGCATAAAAACGCCGCCAGCGCCGGAAGTTTTTCAATTTGCAGCGTTCATGGCCGCCTTCCGGTTGTATTTCTGCATGGCAGTCCGGATGTCCGTGACAAGAATATCCTGGAGCGCCGCCGCTGCCTTGTCGGTTGCCTCGAAAAGCGATTCTGTCTCTTCGCTGGTGAAATGTTCCAGAACGTATCCTTCGACCATTGATTTGCGGGGAGGCTTCCCGATTCCGAACCGGATGCGGCCGAAATCGCTGCTGCCCATCTGTTCCATCAGGGAAAGCAATCCCTTGTGTCCCCCATGGCCGCCGCCTGATTTCAGGCGAATTGTCTGGAAGGGCAAGTCCATGTCATCGTGCAGAACAATCAGATCTTCTGCCGCTATCCTGAAATAATCGGCCAGCTTTCTAACGGAAACGCCGCTCAGGTTCATAAATGTCTGAGGCTCGGCAAGAATTACCGTCTCTCCGGCTATTTTGCCTCTTCCCATCTCCGAATTAAAAAGCGACTGATTGATGGATATGTCATGTAAATCAGAAAAGCGCTCAAGGATCATGAAGCCTGCATTATGCCTGCTGTTTTTGTACTTCAAGCCAGGATTTCCCAGTCCCACGACAAGCTTCAACCCAGCCTCTCCCGAATTATCGCCATGAAAGCATTACGGAATTTCCTGTAAACGGTAAATTCCGCAATCGGCAAAATGCTATTTCGTTTTTCCTTTGGCCGGTGCGGCTGACTTTGCCGCTGCTTCCACCGGGGCGGCGCCCTCGCCGGCAGCCACCGGCGCCGTGACCGCAGCCTTTACCGCAACGACGGCCACTATTCCCACGTCTCCGTGATCAACGGCGACAACTCCTTCCGGAAGTTTGAGGTCCTTTACCTTAAGTGAGTCTCCTATCTCCAGACCGGCCAGATCAACGTCTATGTAATCGGGCATATTTGCCGGCAGACAGGAAATCTTGAGATCCCGCTTGGAATGCAGAAGCTCTCCGCCATTGACAACGCCCGCCGGTGTCCCGATGAAATTGAGGGGAATATCGACCGTCAGCTTGTGATCCATAATTATCTCATAAAAATCCGCATGATAAAGGTGCCTGCTTACCGGTTCATACTGCAATTCCTTCAGCATGGAAACCTTTTCCATTTGTTTTTCTCCGTCGATGAGGAGCTTTATAAAATGTTTTTCCTGTTTCGAACGGATTATTTTTTGCAGATCAGCTTCGCTGACGGTAAGGTGGACGGATGAGTCCCCCTTGCTGTAAACTACCGCGGGAACAAGCCCGTTCATCCGGTAACGTCTCGACGGCCCCTTGCCGGAATTCTCCCTGATGCTGGCTTTTAATTCAATTGCCTCCATTTGCTCCTCCTAAATAAATAATGAACTCACTGAGTCGTTGTAGTAGATTCTGCGAATCGCTTCGCTGAGAAGCGCGGAAACTGAAAGAACCTTTATTATATCGCAGTTTTTGGCATTTTCATTCAGAGGGATCGTATCCGTCACGACCACCTCTTTGATGATTGACTGTTTCAGCCTTTCTATTGCCGGCCCGGAAAGAACGGGGTGCGTGCAGCAGACAGCCACTTCGAGCGCCCCTTCCTCGGAGAGGGCCTTTGCCGCCTGAACAATGGTGCCGGCAGTGTCTATCATGTCGTCGAGCAAAATGGTTCTCATCCCTTTGACATGACCGATGATATTCATGACCTGAGCCTCGTTGGGGCCTTCCCGGCGTTTGTCGATGATCGCCAGACTTGCCCCCAGCCGCTTGGCAAAGGCGCGGGCCCGTTCGACGCCTCCCGTGTCCGGAGAGACAACCACGATGTTGTCGCCTGTGTAATTATGCCTGAAGTATTCAAAGAGGATGGGTGTGGCGAAAATATTGTCCACGGGGATGTTGAAAAATCCCTGTATCTGGCCGGCATGAAGATCCATTGCCATAACGCGGTTGGCGCCTGCCTGGGTTATCAGATCCGCGACGAGCTTGGCGCTGATCGGGGCGCGAGGTACAACCTTGCGGTCCTGCCGGGCATATCCGTAATAGGGGATAACGGCGGTTATTCGATCCGCCGAGGCCCGGCGCAACGCGTCAATCATGATCAGCAGTTCCATCAGGGCGACGTTTACCGGCGGGCAGGTGGGCTGGATGATAAAAACGTCCATTCCCCGGACATTTTCATTTATCTCCACGCGTGTTTCGCCGTCGCTGAAGGAGACTACGTTGGCCTTGCCCATCGCGATACCGAGATTTTCAGTTATCCGGCGTGCCAGGTCAACGTTTGCATTCCCGGTAAACACCCTCATTCTTTCAAGCATACAAGCTCCTTGCATTAATATATTCCTGATGGCTGGGGCGGGAGGATTCGAACCTCCGAATGCAGGATCCAAATTCCTGTGTCTTACCGCTTGACGACGCCCCAATCAAAATTACGCGCAATATATCCCGCAGACGACAGAGAAGAAGGCATCTCCCCTTAAAGCGAGCGAACGCAAAACGTCAGCCAGTCGTTTTGTCGGGCGGAGATCTTTTCAGCTCTCTGCGCTGAGTCTGCGTCGGTAAAAATACCAAACATTGTCGGTCCGCTGCCTGTCATAGCCGCCCCCAGGGCGCCGTTTTCCAGTAAAAAGGTCTTTATCTTCTCCAAATCAGGATGGAGAGTGAACGTAACCCGTTCAAGGTCATTAGCCAGACCCGCTGCTGCCTCTTTTACTGAGGAAAAACAAGGAATACTATATTTTATTATTTTTTTTGTCAATCTCAAATTAAGTCCCTGGTAAATTTCCCCTGTCGAAACCTGGAAGCGGGGGTTTATCAGGACAATCCAGAACGGAGGCAGACCCGGCGCTTCCGTCAGTATTTCTCCCTTGCCGGAGGCCCACGCCGGTTTCCCGAAAATAAAAAAAGGAACATCCGCACCCAGCGATTCCCCGAGTTGCAGAAGTTCCGTTTTTGAAAGCGGCGAGTTGTGCAGCTCATTCATGGCAAGCAGGGCGGTCGCCGCATCCGAACTGCCCCCCCCGAGCCCGGCGCCGACAGGAATATGTTTCCGCACGGTTATTTCGACCCCCGGTCCAATCCCCGTCTTTGCATAAAATCCCGCCGCTGCCCGGTAAACAAGATTTGTTTCATCTTCGGGCAGGCCGCTTCCCGGACATTTTACCTTTATGCCGGCATTGGTCTTGACAAAATCCAGCTCGTCGTGGAGGCTGATCAACAGCATCAGCGAGATTATGTCATGGTAGCCGTCGCTGCGTTTATTGACTACCCTCAGGTAGAGATTTATTTTGGCCGGCGCCTTTTTTGAGGTCACTTGCCTTCGACTTCCTTTACATAGCGCATGCGCAACTCGTACAGGATATCCTCCAGCATCTTTTTTTCATCCTGTTGAAGGTTGCCTTCCGTTTTATCCCTGAGCATACTGAGGATGTCGATTGTCTGTTTGGCGGCGACAAGGTTCCGGGCAGGTTTTTGGGTTGCCGGATCGGGGAAATCCCCGAAGTGGTAAAAGGCCGTTGTGGCGAGAGAGTAAATGAATCCGGCGAAACTTATCTCGGGGAGCGGACCGCTCTGGTCTTCTTCAGGCTCATCTTGAACGGGCGAGGATGGCTTTTCCTCTTTTTCAGGGTTCTCGACGATCTTCCTTTTCATCTCTTTTTCGGTATCCGCGCGCACTTCCCCTGCTTCATCAAACAGTCGGCGGTCCTTTACAACAAACCCCTTGTCATTCTTCTCCTCTTCCATGAATCCTCCTCAGAATTTTCTCGATAAATTGAAAGCTGCCCCAATTAAATCGTCCGCATGCCGCGAAGCCGGGTGATCCTCTCCTCTATCGGCGGATGGGTGCTGAAGAGATTCGCCAGTGACTTGCCGGTCAGGGGATTGACAATAAACATATGGGCCGTTGAGGGGGTTGCCGCCATAGGAACCGCCTGTGCGGCGCCGGCAAGCTTCCCGAGGGCGGCAGCCAGGCTGGACGGTTTGCCGGAAATTTTTGCCCCGCCCTCATCGGCAAGGTATTCCCGCGACCGGGAGATCGCCATCTGGATCAGCGTGGCGGCAAGCGGGGCGAGCACCGCCATCAGAATCAGGCCGACGATGTTGCTTCCCCCCTCATCGTCGTCGCTCCGGCCGCCTCCGAAAATAGCTGCCCATTGCGCCATGTTTGCCAGCATGACGATTGCCCCGGCCATCGTCGCCGCAATCGAGCCGATGAGGATGTCCTTGTTTTTGATATGGGTCAGCTCATGGGCCAAAACCCCCTCCAGTTCATCTGTTTTGAGCGCCCGCAGGAGGCCCTCGGTAACGGCAACGACGGCGTGGTGTTCATTTCTGCCCGTCGCAAAGGCGTTCGGCGTTTCATCGGGAACGATATAGACGCGCGGCATCGGCAGTTGGGCCCTGAAGGCCAGATTCCTTACCAGATTGTACAGTTCGGGGGCCTCCCGTTCCGATGCCTCACGGGCGCGGTACATCCGTAAAACGATCTTGTCGGAAAACCAGTAGCTCCCGAAGTTCATGACAGTTGCAATAATAAACGCAATAAAAACGCCTTGCTGGCCTCCGAACAGGCCGCCGGCAAACATCAGTATCCCGGTCAGCAGGCCGAGCAGCAATCCTGTTTTGAGTATGTTCATCTTTTCCTCTCCTTTACGCGGCGATAAGGCGCCGGATAGCTATTATGGTTGTTTGTCAGATATTGCCTTTTCAAGTGCAATATGGACGTTATCGTAATCTATCACAATCCCGTCTCCCTCGGTGAATTTGCCTTCAAGGAGTTCCATGGCCAGGCGGTCGAGAACTTCCTTCTGCAAGACCCTTTTCAAGGGCCGGGCGCCGTACACCGGACTGTAGCCTTGGCGGGCTATATAATCTTTTGCCGTTTCTGTCAATTCCACCGTTATTTTCCTCTCCTGGAGACGGGTGCCGATCAGGGCGAGCTGGATGTCGATGATCCGCTCGATGTCTTCCATCCGCAGGGAATGGAAAATGATGATGTCATCGATTCTGTTCAGAAATTCCGGACGGAATGTTCCCCGGAGGGCCTCCATCGCCCTGTCCGTCTTTTCCTCTTCCGACAGCAACGGATCCTGGATCGCGTTGCCGCCGATATTCGAGGTCATGATCGCAATCGTGTTTTTGAAGTCAACCGTGCGGCCGTGGCCATCCGTCAGACGTCCGTCGTCAAGGATTTGCAGCAGGATGTTGAACACATCCGGGTGCGCCTTTTCGATCTCGTCGAATAAAAGAACGCTGTAAGGCTTCCTTCGAACCGCCTCGGTCAGGAATCCCCCTTCATCGTAACCGACGTAGCCCGGAGGGGCGCCGATCAAGCGGGCTACCGAATGCTTCTCCATGAACTCCGACATGTCGATCCGGATCAGCGCCCCCTCGCTGTCAAACATGAATTCCGCGAGCGCCTTGGCCAATTCAGTCTTTCCCACCCCGGTAGGGCCGAGAAAGATGAACGAGCCGATCGGCCGGTTCGGGTCCTGAAGACCGGAACGCGCCCGGCGCAGGGCGCTGGATACGGCGGCGATCCCCTCCTGTTGACCGATAACGCGCTGCGAGAGGCGCTCTTCCATCTGGATCAGCTTTTGGACGTCGCCTTCCATCATCCGGGAAACGGGAATTCCCGTCCAGTTGGCCACTACCTCAGCCACATCTTCCGCGTCCACCTCTTCCTTGAGCATCTGCTTTTCCGTCTGGGCTTCCAGCAGCTTAAGGTTCTCCTGCTCCATCTCCCTGTTCAATTCGACGAGTTTTCCGTACCGGATTTCCGCCGCCCTGGCGAGATCGCCTGTGCGCTGGGCATTCTGTTCTTCGATCTTGAAACTCTCAATCTGTCCCTTGATGTTCTGAATTTTCTTGATCGCTTCCTTTTCACTCGTCCAGTGAAGTTTCATTTTGTCCATTGATTCCCGGAGATCGGCAAGTTCTTTTTCTATCTTTCCCCGCCTCTCGACGGAGGTTTTGTCGGTCTCCTTTTTCAGTGATTGCCGTTCGATCTCGAGCTGGATCACCCGCCGGTCGAGGGCGTCAATCTCCGCAGGCATGCTGTCGAGTTCAATGCGGAGCCTGGAGGCCGCCTCGTCAATAAGATCGACCGCCTTGTCGGGAAGGAAGCGGTCGCTGATATAGCGGTTCGACAGCGTTGCCGCAGCGATGATTGCCGCGTCCTTGATCCGTACCCCGTGGTGCACTTCGTAGCGCTCTTTCAAGCCCCGGAGAATCGCGATCGTATCTTCGACAGACGGTTCCTTGACGACGATCGGCTGGAAGCGCCGCTCCAGAGCCGGATCCTTTTCGATGTACTTGCGGTATTCATTCAGCGTTGTCGCCCCGACGCAGCGCAACTCACCCCGCGCCAGGGCGGGTTTCAGCATGTTCGAGGCGTCCATGGCCCCCTCCGAGGCCCCGGCGCCGACGACCGTATGAATCTCGTCGATAAAAAGGATGATTTCCCCTTGAGCGGCGGAAACCTCCTTCAACACCGCCTTCAGGCGCTCTTCAAATTCACCGCGGTACTTTGCCCCGGCGATCAGGGAGCCGATATCGAGGCCGATCACCCGTTTGTCCTTGAGATTTTCCGGAACGTCTCCGTTGACGATCCGCTGCGCGAGCCCCTCGACGATTGCCGTTTTGCCGACGCCCGGTTCGCCGATCAGCACCGGGTTGTTCTTTGTCCGGCGGGAGAGCACCTGCATGATTCTCCTTATCTCCTCATCCCGGCCGATAACCGGGTCGAAGGCGCCGCTGCGGGCCAGCTCGTTGAAATCCCGCGCATACCGCTTCAGGGCCTGGTATTTCTCCTCCGGATTGGGGTCGGTGATCCGCTGATTGCCCCTGATGGAAACGAGAACCTGAAAGATCGCATCCTTGGTGATGCCTTTTGCCGCAAACAGCTTCGCCAGCGCTCCCCCTTTTTCGTCTGCCATTGCAACCAGGATGTGTTCGGCGCTTACGTACTCGTCTTTCAGACGCGCCGCCTCGCCCAGGGCGTTATCCAGGATGCGGTTCAACCGGGGCGAGAGATAAACCTGCCCCGTCGCGGCACCTTCTACCCGGGGCGTTTTATCGAGAACTTTTTTAATCTCTTCCTCGATTTCCCTGATGTTTGCCCCCAGCTTGCGCAGGATATCGGGAACGATTCCTTCCGGCTGCTTCAAAAAGGCAGAGAGCAGATGTTCGACATCGACGGTCTGGTGGCCATTCTGAACCGCAAGACCCTGGGCCTCCTGGAGCGCCTCCTGCACCTTCAATGTAAATTTATCGAATCTCATAGAGATTTTCCTCCCCTGTAATTGAAATCATAACTGCGGGGATAAATTAAACATGGGCAAAAGGGATGTCAAGAACGGCCGGCTTCAAGGGGTCAAAACCACGGTGATTTTGTTCTCTACGCAAGCAACTGATTTTACGTAAGTGGGCAAAAAAGAAAGTCTAATAATTCCGTCCTATTGCGTGCAGAACAAATTTACCGTGGGGTCAAAACGGAAGTGGTTGACTGCTGGAAGGCATCATTGTATAGGACGAAAAATTGTGATGATAATATAAAGATGCCGCGTCTGTTTTTATATTCCTCCCGCGGTTTGGATGAGAAGAGGGAAATGAAGCAAACGGATAAGCCCCCCTGCAGCCAAAGCAGTGAAACCGTCTTTCTGCCGTCCTATTCCGGGGGCTTCTGTTGTGCGGACGGACATGGCGAGCCGCGGCCGATCCTGCCTCGGCTTGACCAGGGTTTTGTGGCCGGGGTCGTCGCAACGCCGGTCGGCAGCCTGCCCCGGGTCTCGTCGCAGTTACAGGGGCGGGATCATTGGGGCGCGTTCAAGGCCCGCTGGGGGGTCGGCCGGATGGATTACGCCGTTGATCCGGGTTTGTACGCACTGGGAAATCCGGATCGGGAGTCGCCCGTCCTGGTGAGCGCCAATTACAAACTGAGCTTCGATGCGCTGAGGAGCGCCCTGCCCGGACGCGATCTCTGGATACTGGCGCTTGATACGAAGGGAATCAATGTCTGGTGTGCCGCCGGCAAGGGCACGTTCGGCACGGAAGAATTGATCGGCCGGATCGAGTCGAGTGGTTTGAAGGAAGTCGTCAGCCACCGCTTTCTGATCATTCCGCAACTGGGAGCGCCGGGGGTGTCCGCTTATATTGTCAAGAAACTATCGGGGTTTGCCGTTCGCTTTGGCCCGATCAGGGCAGGGGACATTCCTGAATACCTCGATGCCGGTTTCAAGGCTACAAGTGAAATGCGTCTCAAGACCTTTCCGCTCCGGGAGAGGGCTGTCCTGATTCCGGTCGAACTTGTCGGAACAATGAAGCCGGCCTTGATGATTGCGCCGCTCCTGTTTCTTCTCGGCGGCTTCGTCGGCCCCGCCGGTTTCTGGGCCAACGCTTTTCATGAAGGCGTCTTCGCCGTCCTGGCGCTTCTGAGTGCGATTCTGGCGGGAGCGGTAATCCATCCTCTGCTTTTGCCGTATCTCCCCGGCCGGGCCTTTTCGGTGAAGGGGCTGTCGCTCGGGGCGGTTGTGGCGGTCATCGTTCTTTCGCTGCACGGATATGATCTGTCGCTGTGGAGGGGGCGGCTCGGCATTCTGGCGTGGCTGCTGATCATCCCGGCCGTGACTGCCTATCTGGCGATGAATTTTACCGGGGCATCCACATTTACCTCTCCCTCCGGCGTGAACAGGGAGATGCGCTGGGCGGTTCCCACCGAGATCGGGTTGGGTCTGACCGGTCTGTTCCTGTGGGTTGCGTCAAATCTGGTTTGATGAAACAGGAGTATGGCTATGAGACCCCTCGCTTACCTGAAGAATGTAGTTACCCTGCAGCTTGATGAAGAGAAATGCACGGGTTGTGGAACATGCCTGGATGTATGCCCGCACGCGGTGTTCCAAATGAACGGTCGCCATGTCGAGATCCGGGACCGGGACGCGTGCATGGAGTGCGGCGCGTGCAGCCGGAATTGTCCGTTCGATGCAATTTCGGTGCAGGCCGGGGTCGGTTGTGCGGCGGCCGTCATCAACGTCATGCTGGGTCGTACCGATCAGCCGTGTTGCGGACCTGCCGGAGACGGATGCTCGTCTTCCGGGAAAAAAGGAGCGGCTTGCTGTTAAAAGCCGTGATGCAGATTACCGGGCGTTT
>CAZKHU010000021.1:0-2804 GCA_964552725.1 uncultured Syntrophus sp. | reverse complement strand
GAGAGATGGGCAAGAGCCAGAAAATACGGCGAAGAATTTAACGTTGAGCTACGCGACCATCTGGTGGAGGCCCTTGGCGAGGCTGGCCATGAGGCCGTTGCGCCTTCCAATGCCCCTGACTGGAAGAGGGAAAGCTCCGCCCGCTACGGTTTCGCCTCTTCGTGGTCCGAGCGGCATGCGGCGTTTGCCTCCGGCCTTGGCACTTTCGGACTGTCCGACGGGCTGATCACTCCCAAAGGAAAGGCGATGCGCTGCGGTTCTGTGGTGGCCCGAATTGCCGTTCCCCCGTCTGTGCGTTCCCATGCCGATCATCATGCGCACTGCCTCTTTTACCTCGACGGGAGCTGCGGCAAATGCATCGAGCGCTGCCCGGCGCACGCCATCACCCGCAGGGGACATGACAAGGAAAAATGCGCGGCCTATATCCAGGGCGTATCGTCAAAATCGATTCAGGAGCGATTTGGTTTTGAAACGTCGGGTTGCGGTCTCTGCCAGGTCGGCGTCCCCTGTGAAGCGAAGATTCCCCTCCCCGGGCAAACCGGATGAGATGAGGGAAAATTCCTCCCTCCGCGGTCCGCACAAAATTCGCGTCGGTTTTACTTTACAATCCTGCGTTTCATATTCCTGGCCGCGTTTTCAAGCGATCCGAGATCCACGATGTTTCCATAACCGATTTTTTCGAGAGCTTTCTTCGCTATTTGCGACCTCCTGCCGGTTCGGCAATAAATATAAATCCGGCTGGATTTGTCTTTGACAACCGTTTCGATTTTTTCTCCAATCAGTTCGTAAGGAATCAGGATAGCGCCCTCGATGTGACCGTTGTTCCATTCAGTTTCGGTTCTGACATCTATTATGAGGGGTTTTACGCCGTCAGCGCTGAAAGATGAGGTGGCAAACCCGAACGCCACTTCCACTGCCGCCAGAAATAAAAAAAACTTTTTCATCTGTTTTCCCGACAACTTTCCGCCTCTAAGAACCGGCCCGGCCGGCGCCGCCCGTTCCTTGCGGCTTGATCGGCGCGCCTGCGGCAGGGGTTGCGGCCAGGGCGGCCAATTGCCGCTCGAGATCGGCGCGATTGGGATAATCAGGACTAACCTCCAGCAGTTTTTGCCAGGCCTTCTTTGTTTCGGCGAGGTTGTTTTTCCCCTGCAGGTAAACCAGGCCGATGTTGTAGAGGGTCTGTGAATGATTCGGATCCACCTGGAGAGATTTCTGGAACTCGGCGATTGCCTCATCGGGCCGATTGAGGCTCCAATAGCTGGAACCCCGATCCGTGCGCACATTGACATTTCGGGGATCGATCTCCAGTGCCTTTCCGTACCACTCTACAGCCTGCTGATGCTTTCCCTGATCGTAATATAGATTGCCGAGCTGGATCAGCGCATCGAGATTTTTCGGATTGGTCATCAGTAATGCCCGGAGGCTGGCCTCGTTCTGGGCGGCGGCCGCCGGATTCTGCAGCGGAGGCTGATCCTGAGCGGAGGTTTGCGCCTGGAATGGCGCCGATGCGCCTGGGGCGGTCTGTCTACCGAAGAGATAACCTATTCCCACTCCGATGCAGAGGCAGACGAAGCCGGTCAAAAAGAGACGGGCCGCCATTTCATTGGGGGCGAGCGCAGGCGCCTGTTTTATTTGTATCCGCTGTTTGCTTTGCGTTGCCATAATCTTGACCAATCCTCCTTTAGGACCAGCTATCAATATCAAAAAACTTATTCGTGTCTGCCGATATTATCGAAATCCCCGCCTTCGGCGCGTTGCGCTATGACCCCGGCTACGAACAGGCGGCGATGAACTCCGCCAACTGTCTTTCGGTCAGGCCTATCCCCGGAACGCCGTCCAGTCGTTTGGAAAGGGGCCCGTTTTCAAAGAAAAGCACGGTGGGGAAGATTGCCACTGCATATTTCTCCCCGAGGCTCTCCTGGTCGTCGCGAACCAGCAGGAAGTCATGTCCCGCTTCTCCTTCCGCGTAATTCTCGAAGATGGGAAGAAACTTTTTACAAAAAGGGCACCACGAGGCATACCAGAGGGCGATTACCCGCTCCCTGGCGGCCAGTATCTTTTCGAGATCCGCTTGCTGATCGACCCGCTCTGTTTTATGTTCCATATACTTGCGCTATCCTCCGTAGGCTGTTATTTGCGGCGGCGGCGCCATGTTTTTACTGTTTGCCGGACAATTTCAAGGCAATTCCGGCTACATGTTTTCCCTGAAAGCGGGCCGCGGCCAGTTCATTCTCCGACGGCATCCGTTCGCCTTTGCCCCCGGCAATGGTGGAAGCCCCGTAGGGAGAGCCGCCGGTCATTTCGTCGATCCGCGTCTGTCCTGCGAAAGCGTAAGGCAAACCCGCCACGACCATTCCGTGGTGCAGCAGCGTAATGTGGAAACTGAGGATGGTCGATTCCTGGCCGCCGTGCTGGGTTGCGCTGCTGACGAAAACGCTGCCGACTTTGCCGACAAGCGCTCCCCGGGACCAGAGCCCTCCGGTTGCATCGAGAAACTGACGCATCTGACCGCACATGTTTCCGAAGCGAGTGGGTGTGCCAAAGATAATGGCGTCCGCCTCGGCAAGATCCTCCACCTGGCAGATCGGGACATGGGCCATCGCCTGCTGAGCCTCCAGGGCTCCCATTTTTCCCAAGATATCCGCCGGGAGGGTTTCCGGCACGCGATAAAGATGAACATCGGTCCCGCCGATCTCTCCGGCGCCTTCCCGGACCGCTTCCGCCATTCGATGGATGTGTCCATACAGTGAATAATATACGATGAAAATCTTCATGATATCCTCCTTATCCGTAATTGGGAGGGA
>CAZKHU010000020.1:0-36576 GCA_964552725.1 uncultured Syntrophus sp. | reverse complement strand
TCTTTCGGAGCGGTTCTGGTTCGCCAGGGCTGTTGATTCCTCGAGGAGAAGTTCCCGGGTGTCCAGCGACAAAAGCAGATCGCTCTTCTTGACCTGATCGCCGATTTTCACATGCACCTTGTGAATATATCCGTCAAAGGGCGCAGGCAGATACGCGACATCGTCCGTTTTCAGGATAAAGGGCGCCTCCACACGGTAGTTCAACCGTCCGAAAATCAGCACGGCCAAAGCAACGGCTATTAAAAGACCCAGCACTTTTGCAAAGGTATGCTCGACGCCCAGAAGTTTTGCCAGCGCTTCCCGAACCGACGAAACAATTCTCGCCCCAAACCACCGGTCATGCCGCTTCAGATCTTCGAGCCGGCGCGCCGCCTGATCACATAAAACCCGCAACCCTCGCACTTCCTCCTCGGAAAATGGCTCGGTGGAACGCTCACAGGTCAACACCCCTACCGGCTTGTCGTCAAGTCTGATGGGAAGCGACACAATGCATTGCGATCCCTGTTCCCGTGAGTATTTCTCATGGTCCCGGGTTACAGCCAAACTTCCCTCCGGTCGCGGCCACAGGACCTCTTCATCCTGGTCGAAGGTCTCTTCCATCGCCGTTTCCAGGGACTGAACCACAACCATCTTCTTTTCGAATCGCTCCATGTGGCTGATGGCTTGTACGCGGATATAGGCGCCGTGAAGCCAGCCGAGACTGACGCGATCGCAGCGGTAACGGGAGGCAATTTCGTTGCAGAAGGTCATGGCCGCGGCCACGTACCTTTTCTCGGCGTTCAAAAGCACCATCAGATCCAGGGCCTCGGCGAATTTTACCACATCGCTCCTGGCCCGATTAACTGCATGGCCGAGCTGGTAAACGGACGGGGTGTCAGCAATCAGCGCCAGACGGGTAACGGCTTCTTCCGGAGTTATGCCGGCGGCATCTTCGAGAAGAAAAACCGCCACGCTTGCCCGATTGTCCCCGGTGGCAAGACGGACTCCCACGATGACCCCATCGGACTTCACCGCCCCCCGCGCTTCCTTCTCCTCCGTTGCAAACCCCTCGATACTGGCGGCTTCGCCAACCCTATCCATCCTTATATTAATGTCGCTTTTCGCCGCCCCCAGTCCTCCGGCCGGCCAGACCGCAAGCCGCCGCCAGGAATCGCCGTTCTCGGCCCGGAGCATAAGCAGGGCGAGTCTGGCGCTCACAAGGCGCGCTGATTCTTCCAGAAACGCCGGCCAAAATTCGGCCGGCGGACCGCTGAACTGCCTGATTCGCGCAATACGCTCCGCAATGGCGCCCTTATCTTCCTTCACGTTTTCCATAAGCTCTGCCCATCAAGTGTTGTAGTCGCCAAGCAGGCGCCGAATCGCGGCCCGCTCTTTCGCCCGTTGACGCGCTATCTCCCCCTGATCAGCAGGGAACCTGCCACTCCGGGGCGCACCAATCCTTCCTGATTTTCAAATTCCGCCTTTACCTCCAGGAGTCCGCTTGCCGGATCGACAACGGGTGAAACGAAAACAAGTTTCCCTTTCACCACAATGCTTTTCGTGCCGGCGTTAATTTTAAGATCCACGGACTGGCCCTTTTTGAGACCTCTGCCAATCTTTTCTTCCACGTTACAGACAAAAAGACCGCGGCTGGTGTCAACTATATGCGCAAGCGGCTGATTCTCCTGAAATCCCTCGCCCTCATCCTGGAAAAGTTTGATGACGGTTCCCTGAATCGGCGAAATCAAGCTTCTTTTGCGCAGAGTCTCCCGCGCCATCTCATACTCGATTTTCTCCCGATCCTCCTGGGTAACGAGCCTCTTGTGCTCCGCAACGGCGAGCTCATAATCAAGCTGCATTTTTTCCAGATCATCCCTGCTTACGGAAGCGGTGCTCGCGAATAATTCGCGATTGGATTCAAACAGCCACTTCATGGTTGCCACCCGCGCTGCGGCCGCCTCGACTTCAGAAGTGCTTTCCCAAATGAGCCTGCGGCGCTCAGTTTCAAGTTCATCGAGCTTTTTGTCCATTTCAAGGATAACCGCCCCCCTGGGAACAGTCTCCCCTTCCTTTACAAAAATGGCTGAAATCGTTCCCACCGTTGTCGCGCTCAAAGTCACGTCCTTGATGGGTTCCGTTATTCCAGATAAAGATAGCGACTCTACGGCATAAACCGCCACGGCGCCAAACGGAGAAAAGAACAGGCCAGCCGCAATATTGAAAAGAAAAAAACCGTTTGCAATCGATCGAAATGTTCTTTTAGCGACTGCCTGACGCATAATCGGATAATTAATCATTTTGCACCTGCCTCCATCACATCGACTCCCTGATTGACCAGCAGCGAACCTTCCGCCAGCTCGAGCTGATACAGCGATTTCATGTATCTCACCAGGCCTTCTGCTTCACCTTCTTTTGAATTGTTGAGATTTTCTTCCCTTTCCAGCAGGATACGGCTGTTGCTTTTGCCCGCGGTGAAACGCTGCGACTCCGTTTTCAGTAGGCGCCTGTTTATTTCAACGGCGCCTGCCTGCTGTAGAACCTGCTCCCGGGCATTTTCCATGTTGCGGATGGCCGTATCGACGGCATTCGCAAGGGAAACCTCAACCGCTTTAAGTTCCAGCAGGGCCTGCCGCTTTCGCTGCCTTGTCGCTTCCAATTCACTGGCCGCCTTTTTACTGCCGCCCAGGGGAATTCGCATTTCCAGCCCCACCGACCAGGTCGGATGCTCCCGTTCCAGCGCATCATTCATGGGATGCCCAAATTTATCGGTCAACCCGTTCAAATTATAGCTTCCCTTCAAGTCGATCTGCGGCCATAACTGGTTTTCGGCAAAGGCCAGACGAATATCCTCCCGTTCGACCTTTTTCCGGCTGGAAAGATACTCGCCGCGGAGCGCCAGAGCCTTTCCCAGACTATCGGAAAAATCCTTTTTTATCTCTTCTATACGCGGTTCTTCAGCCGGTTCGATCTCGACGTTTGTCGCAGAAACCGAGGATGAAAGATATGTACGGACATTATTCAGAGCAGAAACAATCGCCTGCTTTGCCTCGCTGACAAGGGCCTTGCGCATGGCAAGCGCCGCCTGGGCTTCCAGCACCTCGGTTTCGGACATCCTGCCTGTTTTCATCCGGGCAAGATTGTCGCGCAGGACTTCTTCAGCGGTATGCTCGGATTCCCGTCGCACCCTATATTTCTGGCGCGCCAGATAAAGGTCCCAGTAGGCGGCAATGGCCTCCGCCATGACGCGCATCGTCTGCATGCGGTAGTTCTGAAAGGCAATGTCCCGATCGGTCTCCGCCACGCGGATTGCCGCCATGGTCGGCTTGACGCCTCCATCCTTGAGAAGTGGCTGGATCAAGCTTACACCCACAATGGTTTGTTTTTCCTTATCAACATTGTAGCGGTTGTCAACACTGCTGGAAAAATCCCTTTGGGAAAAACCCAGCCGCACCTTCCCCCCCGTCGGCAAAAGCCCTTCGACGGCGAGTTGCTGGCTGAGACTATCCTCCCAGAACTCCGGCGCAAAACCCTGGTTGATCATTTCCTGCACCGTATTTTTCCGATTATCTTCCTGGTACTGATAGGAACCCACCAGAGCCGGTTCAAAAATGGCTTTCGCGCCTTTCACCGCCTCTCCGCTCACCGCCCATTCGGCATGCTGATAGGCGATTTGTTCGTTTTTATCCCGGACGCTGCGAACGAAGTCCCGCAGGCTCATCGCCAACGCGCCAGAACCAGGGGCCGCATTCGCGGATGGCCCCCTGCCCGGCTCAGCGCCCGCAAACAATTCAGGAACACCGGAGCCGGCCATTCCTCCGCAGAGCAGCAGCACAGTGCAAATGATTGCACTGAGCACAACCTGCATGATTTTCTCCCTGCCCTTCCCGACGTGGAGAGGTTGACTGGATACTTGTCTGATCATAAGTTGCTCCATGATTTTGTCGTTGTAATTTTAATGCCCCCTCTGCTGCAAAGCCCGCCATCCCGTAATGATTACCGATATCAGCGCTTTGCCGGACACGGTCAATAAATTAGTCCTCAAGCAATCACAGAATGTTAAAGATACGTCTCTTCTGGAGATGTACACTGCCCTATATTAAAAAAATCGCCCAAATTGGAAGTCTCTCCTGATTGCAGGGAATATGAGAACCTATTTTGACGAGCACACACCCTTGCACGCTGGCCTTCATAAAAGAAACTCCCGTAAATGTCAACCGCGAAAGACGTTCCAAGACATGCCCGAAATGATTCTCGGGTTGCGCGCCTTGACTATTTACTCCTTATTACGCTATGCTTCAAAATGTAACAGGGAAGGAAGACTATGGAATTATTTATGCTGATGGCGGTAGCCATTACCGTATCAGCCACCCTGATGATCGGGAAGAAAAGGGAGCCCCTGCATCTCTCCTTTGCCGCGCTCTGCCTGACGATCGCCTTTCACGAGGGAGGAGTTTTTTCCGGCGCGATCTTTCATTCCCGCATCCCGCTTATAGTGGAGTTAATCGGATTATTGGCAATCCCCCCGCTTACGATAAGCTTCAGCCGTGATTTCTGCAAAGGACAGACTCTGCTGCAAAGAAGGGACATCCGCACGACGGCCCTCGTAAGCGTCATGTTTGCCATTCTCTTTTTTACACCGGCCGTTGAATGGAAAGATACCCGCCTGTTTGCGTACATCTATGCGGATGTTGTCTTGCTTACCTGTTATTTTTCGCTTATCCACTATGCAAGAAAAAAGGCGCCGGGAAATGAAAAAAAACGCCTTTTTTACCTGATTCTCGCCGGCACGGCGGCAATCGTCTCCGCCAGCATCCCTCCCCTTTTCTCCATCATCGTCTCCGGCATGCTTTACTTCATACTTATAATGATCACCCACCCGCACCTCACCGAACTGCACGATTTAACGACGCGCGCCCTGGTCATCATGATCGTATCCCTGTTCACGACCATTTTCTTCTACCTCGTGATCGGCTTCTTCGGCAAAGGGCCCAACCTCTCTTTCACCCTTGTGTTTATGGTCTCTTTCCTGATTGTCATATCGATCGGCCCGTTTCAGGTTATCCTGAAGCGGATGTTGACGAGCGTCTACCCCGACATCAATGATGTATTCACCTCGCCGTTCGATCTCGATGAAAAACTCGAACGCGAGAAGTCCCTTCTTTTGGAGCAGATGGCGCCGGTTCTTGCCCATGAAATCCGCAATCCTCTCGGTTCGATAAAAGGGGCTGCCCAATATCTTCTTACGGAGGTTGAACCGGAGGAACAGCGCAAGCTTCTGGAGGTAATCACCGAGGAGGCAAACCGCCTGAACCGGGTCGTTTCCCAGTTTCTGGATTATGCCCGCCCCTATCAACTGGACCTGCAGCCTGGATCGATTAACGCCGTCATCGAAAAAACACTGACCCTGCTGGAAGCGGACAAAATCTCCGAACTCATCCATATTCAGATGGAGTTGCATCCGCATCTGCCGCTTGTTCCGATGGATAACGAGCAAATTCATCAAGTTATCATGAATATCGCCCTGAACGCGATAGAGTCGATGCCGGAAGGAGGCACGCTTACAGTAAAAACCATGCGGATAAGTGGCGGGGCGGGAGACGCGGTCGGCGTTTCAATAAGGGATACAGGTCAGGGAATGCCGCGGGATGTGCTCCGGCAGATATTCACCCCTTTTTTTACTACCAAGGAACGGGGAACCGGTTTGGGGTTGGCCGTCTGCCGGCGGATAATATTGAATCACGGCGGGAAAATCCGCGTAAAATCAATAGTGGGGAAAGGAACAATCTTCTACGTTCGCCTCGAAACCGTTCATTAACCGGAAACTGAAGGGTGACATAAGGATAAAATGTAACAATACTCAGGCATGCAGCAAGCGAAGGAGGATATCAAACAAACCGTGGTTAAAGAAGCAAAAATTCTCATTGTGGATGACGAACTGAACATGCGTCTTGTCCTGGCGACCATGCTGAAAAAAGAAGGTTATGAGGTTTTCACGGCCGCTAACGGAAAGGAAGCCCTCAATATCCTGAAGGAAAAACATATATCGGTTGTCGCGACCGACCTGAAGATGCCCGGTCTCGATGGCATGGGCCTTCTCCAAAAGATACTGGAATTTGACAATGCCATGCCTGTCATCATCCTTACCGCTTACGGAACGGTATCCAGCGCCGTCGACGCCCTGAAAAGGGGCGCCTTCGACTATATTACAAAGCCGTTTGAGCAGGACGAACTGAAAACGATAATTCTCAAGGCGGTCAAGACAAGACAACTCGACGACCGCTGCCTGCCGCCGCCGGAGGGAGATGTCGATCAATACCGTATTATTGGCAAAAGCAGCCGCATGTCTGAAATACTCAGAATCGTCCAAAAGGTTTCCCCAACTGAAACCACCGTGCTGATAACCGGGGAAACGGGAACCGGCAAAGAGCTGATAGCCAGAGCAATTCACAACAACAGCTCTCGCAGCAAACAGCCTTTTATAAAGATAAACTGTGCCGCAATCGCCCAGAATCTGGTCGAAAGCGAGCTTTTCGGTTATGAAAAGGGGGCATTCACCGGCGCAGTTACCACGAAACCGGGCAGATTCGAGCTGGCGCACAAGGGCACTCTTTTTCTGGACGAGGTAGGGGAAATACCGAGAGAAGTGCAGGCAAAGCTGCTGCAGGCCATCCAGGATCAGAGTTTCGAACGGGTAGGTGGCCTCAAGACAATCGCCGTCGATGTGCGCCTGATAACGGCCACAAACAAAAATCTCCCCGAAGAGATAAAGGAGGGACGTTTCCGGGAGGATTTGTACTACCGCCTCAATGTGTTCCCCATACACCTGCCCCCCCTCCGGGAACGAAAAGGCGATATCCTGCCGCTGGCAGAACACTTTCTCAAAAAATCGAATCTGAAACTGGGGAAAAAGGTGCTGAAACTTGCCCCCGAGGTGAACGATTGCCTGCTTGCCTATAACTGGCCCGGAAACATACGAGAGCTGGAACACCTTGTGGAAAGGCTGGTATTGATGGCCGATAGCTCTGTTATCACAAAAGAAATAGTTCCACCGGATATCCTGAGGATTGGGTCGGGGCAAGGCTTTAACCCTTCCGCAACTCCGGAAGAAACCCCTCGTGATGCCTTGAAGAGTCACATGGACGAGATGGAAAAGCAAATTATTACCCGCTGCCTTGAAGAATGCGACGGAAATGTAACAAGGGCAGCAGAAAAACTTGGCCTGAGCCGCAAGGGGCTGCAGCTCAAGATGATCAAACATAATCTAAAGAGGGGCGGCATGGATTGATGCCGCTTTGCCCACTCTATTCGGGAAGTTGCGATGATTTCGAATATGCCCAAAAAATAATGGCATTTTTTATGGAAAAGATGATATCGTTCCCATCGTTTGTTTTAATGAATTTCCTATGGAGTACGGAGGATGTGCAAATGAACACCATTTTCAGCAAAAAGACTTCCTTTTTAGTCATGATCCTGCTCATGCTGCTGCTGGGGCCCTACGGCGACCGTCAGGGTTCGGCGATCGACCGCAGCACCTATAAAAGTCTGAAAACCTTTAACGAGGTTTTGGACATGGTTGAAAAGAACTATGTGGAACCGGTATCAGCCGACAAGCTGCTCCAGGGGGCAATCAACGGGATGATCAAATCCCTCGATCCGCACAGCAGTTTCATGACCGAAGATATGTACAAGGAACTCGAAGTTGAGACGCGCGGCAGTTTCGGAGGAGTGGGAATTGAAATCACACTGGTAAAGGACGTCCTGACCGTAGTCTCCCCGATAGAGGACACCCCCGCCTACAAAGCCGGCGTCAAGGCAGGCGACCAGATCATCAAAATCAATGGAGACTCGACAAAGGACATCACAATAATGGAGGCTGTCAAGAAGCTCCGGGGGACAAAGGGAACAAAAGTAACCATCACTGTTATGCGCGAGGGGCTGGCAAAGCCGAGCGATATCGAATTGACCAGAAGCATCATTGTGGTCAAAAGTATAAAATCGAAGATTTATAATGAGAATATCGGCTATATAAGAATCGCCTCGTTTCAGGAACATACAGGAGACGACCTGCTGAAGACGATAAAGGAAATAAAGTCAAAGACCAAGCCTTTAGCCGGAATTGTCATTGATATGAGAAACAATCCGGGAGGGTTGCTCAACCAGTCCATTGAGGTTTCGGACGCCTTTTTAAAGAAGGGAGTCATTGTTTCAACGAGGGGTCGCTCGAAAAACATGGAGAGCAAGGCGATCGCCAGAGATGACGGCGATGAGCCGATCTGCCCAATCGTCATTATAGTCAACGAAGGAACGGCGAGCGCCGCGGAAATCGTTTCCGGCGCCTTGCAGGACAACAAACGGGCAGTCGTTCTGGGGACTCAGACCTTCGGCAAGGGTTCCGTCCAGACGGTGATTCCGCTTGAAGGCGGCGCCGCGCTGAAGCTGACGACGGCCAAATACTACACCCCCAATGGTCGTTCCATTCAGGCGGAGGGAATCACACCTGACATAGTTGTTAAGCAGATTGCCAGAACGGAAGAAAAAACCAGTGAGAAAGAGCCGGCGGAAAATCATTCTTTCCGGGAAAAGGATTTAAAGGGACATATAAAATCGCCAAACGAAAAAAACAGCAAGAATGAGGAAGAGAAAAAGGCTTCTCCGGATAATCTCGATAGCGACAACCAGTTGAAAAGTGCGATAGATATCCTGAAGGGCTTGATCATTCTGACTGACAAGAAATAAGACAGGGCCTTGCAGATACGGATGAAGGCATGCGGTTGCCGTTACGGGACGAGCTTTGTGCAGCGGCAGGACTGGAATGGCGATCCGGCAGCCGTCCGGATGTATATCGAGGACAGACTGCCTGAACTCCCGGAGCGATCCCCGGTTTTTGTGTTCAACGAGCTGCGATGAGACGTTTTTCGGTTTTAGGTGTAATTATTGCGGCGGCGCTTATTGCCGCTGCCTTTCTTTTCCTTGAAAGGACAATAACACCCGAGAAGCCTGCGCCCCGGGATGACCGCAGGAGGGATTACAAGACCCCTGAAGAGCATCCCCCCTCGCGGCCGCCTGAAAAGATGCACAACCGGCAGGTTGCGATAGTAATTGACGATATCGGATTCGATCTGCAGGCGCTGAGAAGGCTGGCAGATATTCCGGCGCCGCTTGCTTTTGCCATTCTTCCCAACACCCCCCATGCCGCAGAAGCAGCGGAATTCTTAAATAAGGGGAACAGGGAAATCCTCCTGCATCTGCCGATGGAACCCCTTTCCTACCCCAGGCAGTCTCCCGGGGCAGGAGCGCTGATGGCTGACATGGAGGAAACGCAAATCATCCGGCAACTTGATGAAAATCTCGCCGCCGTTCCTCATGCAGCAGGCGCGAACAACCACATGGGCTCGCGGTTTATGGAAGATGCCCTCCGCTTGAAAATGGTAATGAAGGAGCTTAAAAAACGGGGGCTGTATTTTGTGGACAGCCGGACGTCTCCCCGTTCCCGGGGAATGGAGGCGGCCGCTGAAACGGGTGTCCGCTTCGCTGCAAAGGACCTTTTTATTGACCATGAAAAGGGCTATGAGGCTGCGCTCAAAAACCTGCGCAAAGCAGCCACCCGTGCAGCTAAAAACAATGGAAGCCCGCTGCTTTTGATCGGCCACCCCCATGCGGATACGATCAGGGCCATAAATGATGTTCTGCCCTTCTGGGAAAAAGAGGGGGTGCAGATTGTTGCGGTAAGCAAATGCTTGAGATATCCAAAATAAGACATAAGGATGTTTTGTCATGATAAAAGTGTTTCAGGGAGCTTTTTTATTAATCGTTTTGCTGACGGCCGGGTATGTCTCGTCCCCTGCCCAGGCAAAGGACGCGTCTGCGCCGCCGGCCACGGCAATTTCATCAGGAGGCGCAGGGTTTCACTACAGCCTCAGCGTCCTCTACACCTTAAGCGATAAGCCGGAAGAGGCCATCCGGGAAATTGAAGAAACTCTTCGACTCGATCCCTCCGCCATCTGGCTGACGAAAGATCTCGCTTCCTTGTACATGGCAAAAGGAGACGCTGACAAGGCTGTCGAGTTATCTTTAAAACTCCTTAAAGACCACCCGGATGATGTCGATACCCGCATTATGCTCGGCGGCTTCCTTATGAGCAGCGGGAAATATGAGGCAGCCGCGGCTGAATACAAAAGGGCATTGGAAGCGGACCCCAAAAACACCCGGACGCTTTTCTACCTCGGGGCAAACCTGGCGGAAATGAAAAAATTCGCCGAAGCGGAAGCAGCGTTCAAGAAACTCCTCAAGGCAGAACCTGAAAACTTCATGGGTAATTATTATCTGGCGAAGATAATGACGGAAATGGGACGTTATGAGGAGGCTGAGGCGGAATTCAAAAAAATCCTGGAACGCCACCCGAAAGCCGAATCGATTATGATCGATCTGGCCACGCTTTATGAAAAACAGGGCAAAATTCCTCAGGCGGTCGAAACGTACAGAATGATAGCCGATATTTTCCCCAATAACGTCAAGGTACTGATCAGGTTAGGACATATCCACCTGCAGCAGCAAAGGTATGATGAAGCCCGGGACGCCTTCGCGGCCATCCTCAAATTTGAGCCGGCCAACAGGGAGGCGCTGATTGGCCTTGGTCTTATTGACCTTGAACAGGGAAATCATGAAAAGGCTATCGAAAAATTCCTGCCGCTGCTGAAGGATGCGCCGGCCGACAGCGGTCTCCTTTACCTCGTTGGCGCCGCCTACGGAGAAGCCGGTGAATATGACAAGGCAATCGAAACCCTGCAAAAAATTATACCCTCTTCAGGACAGTTTGCCGAAACCCGAATTCGCATCGCCGCCATACTGAAAAAACAGGGAAAATCAGACGAGGCGCTGACCTCACTTCGTGATGCAATCAAAAGCAGGAAGGACGCCCCCGTCCTATACGCCTTTCTCGCCTCGCTTTATGGAGACGAGCAAAAATATCCGGAGGCGGAGGCCATTATCCGGGAGGGATTGCAATCGAATCCCGCCAGCATCGATCTTTACTTCAATCTCGGGGTTCTTTTTGAAAAAACAAACCGCTTCGAAGAGAGCATAGAGACGATGAAAAAGGTGATCGAGATCAACCCGGACCATCCGGAAGCCCTCAACTTCATCGGTTATATGTATGCAGACAGGGGCTTGAACCTCGACGAGGCAGAGCGGCTCATCCGCAAGGCCGTCCTTTTAAGGCCGAAAAACGGTTACATGATCGATTCGCTGGGATGGGTGCTGTTTCGCAAGAACAAACTTGACGAGTCTATTGGCTATCTCAAGGAAGCCTCCGACCTGCTGCCTGAAGACCCCGCCATTCTTGAACACCTTGGCGACGTCTATTTACAGAGCGGAGCGACTCAGAAAGCAGCCGAAGCATTTAACAAGGCCCTCCAGTTGAATCCCGGCAATGAAAACCTGAAAAGGAAAGCGGCTGATTTAAAAAACAAATAATCCCAAAGTCGATTTTCAACGACCTTCATCGTAAAATCATGGCAGAAAAAAAGCCTGATAAGGACAAACAGATAAAAAGAAAAGCGGTTTTGCTCATTGTCGCGGCAGTCGCCGTTTCCGGCTGCGCCGGTCAACCGAGGATGATGGATTATCCGGCGGCATACGTCTCTCCGGCGGCCGCTTTAAGAGCGGCAAGATACGATATTCAACCTGGCACGATAACGGCAACGGCCAAAATAGAAATAATCGACGACGGGCAGAGATACCCTCTGAAGGCCGCCCTGATGATCAAGAGGCCCGCTTCTCTTCGTCTTGAATCCATCCCGCTGCTCGGACCTCCGGATTTTTTCATCTCCCTGGCCGAAGGAGAAATCAGGATCTTTGCGCCGTCCAGGGGTTCTTTCTACGCAGGGGCCGCCACCCCCCGCAATATATCGAGATTCCTTCACATCTACATTGGCGCAACGGAGCTTGTCTCGCTGCTGTTGGGACTTTCTCCGGATACCGAAGCAGGGGAAGGAAATCTGACGGGCCGACAGGAGGAAAACCTTTACCGGGTCGATCAGGAAAAAAAGGATAAAGGGAAACTGTCCATCTGGATCGATCCGGCAATAAACAGAATGGTGAAGGCATCTTTAGAGCAGGACGGAATCAAAATCTATGAGGCCGTTTTTGAAAAGCATCTGCGAACAGGGGAATATTATTTGCCACAACATGTTGCAATCACAGGGCAAACAAATTCCGCGCTGAAAATAACATATACCGGAATTGAGCGACTCTCCGATTCTGAAGCTTCATTTACACTGCCCATTCCTGACGGCATCACGCCGATACCGCTCGATTAACCGGCGACAGGACTCGCCAGGGCGCCGCGCGCCCCGGCCATTTTCACTTTATTTCGAGCAGTTTGGCCCTGGCTATCCTTGCCTGACTGGTATTCGGAAAATCCTTGGTAACCTGCTGCAACAGCAGCCTGGCGCTATCCCTGTCCCCCAGCTTCAGAAACGAGAGCCCCTGCTTAAGAAGGGCATAAGACGTCTTGTTTCCTCCCGGAAAATTCTTTATTACCTTATCATACTCGACTATTGCCTTTTCATACTTTTTCTCGAAATAATAGCACTCTCCAATCCAGAACTGGACGTTGTCCGAGAACTCCGAATTTGGATACTGTTTAAGAAAGCTTCCGAAAGCCTCGCGCGCTTTTTCGTACTTTCCCTCTTTGAAAAGCGCAAATGCCGCCGCATACAGGGATGCCTTGTCGGTCTTAACCGTCTCGACAGCTCCGTTTTTTCCAGCCGGTTGCGCCGACTGTGAGGGTTTATCGACAGCGGCGCCGGAATTGGGGCGTTCCTCTTTCTTGTCGATCCCCAGATAGTTTTCAATGAAGTTTATCTTGAATGCCAGCGCGTCGATTTTTTCACGAATGAATTTATCAGTCTCCTGGTTTCTTGTGGTCTTTGCGGCTAATGAAGAATTTTCCTTGCGAATCTCCTCCCTTAGACCGTCAATCAGCCCCCGCAACTGCTGAAACCTTCCCCTGATATCCGTCATCTCCGCCCGCAACTCCGCCTGTGCCGACCGTATGGGGGGGAAATCAGCATTCGTTTTCGCGATCTTCTCGTGCAGGGTTTGCAGCTCTTCTTTAAGAGGAGCGTATTGGCGTTCAAGGGAAACAATCTTTTCGCGCTCCGCCTGTACCTGATAATTGAATTCGCCGCGAAGTCGATTGAGATCATCGGTAGTGGCGCATCCAGCCACAAACAGGGCAAATAACATAAAAAAAGCGGGGTGATTTGCTCTCAAGAACACTAACCTCCTTTACTTTACAATTGACTGCTGCCCCTGCCGGGGATCGGGATAACAACAAGTCACCCCTGCAAGGGAACAACGACAATCAATCAACGACAAAACCATCTTTTCACCAAAGACAAATCCTGCAATCCAAGCTTGAAACCCGGATTACAGGATTTATCCGTGTGAACAGTCGAGCAGGAAGCAGAAAAAAGCTCAAGCTCCGTTTAAGCGCAGATTTATTTTGCAGGGTTAACTACAAAATGAGCCCTTCTGTTTTTGGCCCACGCCTCTTCATTATTTCCCTTGTCAAGCGGATTTTCCTTGCCATAGCTTATCGTCTTGATCCGGTCTTTGGCTATGCCCAGATCAACAAGGAACTTCGCGGCCTCATTGGCGCGCTTTTCTCCGAGAACAAGGTTGTATTCAACAGTCCCCCGCTCGTCGCAATGACCCTCGACAACAAGATTGTAGTCGCTGTATTTCAGGTATGCAGGCGCTGCCTTCTTCAAAATTTCCTGCGCATCCGGGCGGAGGTTATATTTGTCGTAATCGTAGTGAACATCGGCAATCTGCAGTTCCTTGAGGATCGCGGCCGCTCTTGCTTCGGCCTCCTCCCTTTCCGCCTTCTCCGCCGCCTCCCTCGCTGCCCTTTCTGCTGCTTCCTTCAGGGCCTGCTCACGCAGGGCGCGCTCTCTGGCCGCTGCATCATCATTGGAAACCGGGGCCGGCGCCACCGTCTCCACCGCGGGGGCCTGGGGAACTGTCTGCTGCTCCGAGGAAACAACCGCGCCATCCTTGATTGCCGCTTTCTTGGCACAACCGGTGGTCAAAGATATGGTAACCAGAAAAACCAGCAGCATCAAACCTACCCAAGCAAAACCTTTTCTCATTATAAATCTCCTTTCTTGTGTCTAAGTTTATTTAGTATAGTATTTATCTTCAGACTGACCGTTCTACTTATAGATAGATGAATCCAAAAAAGCAAGATTAAAAATCGATTTAAAAATCGATTTATTGCAGACGCGGCGACCAGGCAGCGCTTTGACAACCGTCCCTGTCTTGATAAAGTACTCTCACGTTCTTGCCATCGGCATTGATGATTTCTATGCGGCTGCGCCCGTAGCCGCTGACGCTGTAAGCCAGATATCTTCCGTCAGGCGACCAGGCGGGGCTTTCATGATCCCACGGATCAAACGTCAACTGCTGAAGATCTCCGCTGGCAATATCCATTACAAAAATCTGAAAACGCCCATCTACCGAACCTTCATAGGCAATCTTGCCGCCCCGGGGCGACCAGGCAGGCGTGGTGTTGTAGCTGCCCTGCACGGTCAGCAGTTTCACGTTGCCTCCATCGGCATCCATTAGATATACCTGCGGAGAGCCGTTGCGATTGGAAACAAAGGCAACGCTTTTTTCATCCGGCGAGCGCGCAGGCGAGACGTCTATCGAAAAATCACGGGTAAGACGCTGCAGCACGGAGTTTTTGACATTCATATCGTATATGTCGGGATTGCCCTCTCGACTGAGGGTTACAAGCAGCCTCTCCCCGTTTTTCGACCACGCCCCGGGAATATTCATCCCTCTGTAGGAGGCCAGTTTTTTCGTTGACCCGCCTTCCAGATCACACACATAAATATCCGGATTGCCGTCCTTGTAGGAGGTGAACGCCAGAAAACGGCCATCCGCCGACCAGCGGGGGGCAAGCGTCAATGAATTGTAATTTGTAATCCGGCGCAGGTCGGAGCCATCAAAGTTAATCGTATAAATCTCTTTTGTCGCGCCATTTTTTTTGACAAACGCAATGCGCGTGTTAAAATTGCCCGCCTCGCCGGTAAGGACGGCCAGCAGTTCGTCCACAAATCGCAGCACCATCTTTTTTCTATCTTCCGGTTTCCCGGAATAGCGTTTGCCGAGAACGAGCTCCCCCTTCACCACGTCAAACAGGCGAAACTCTGCCGTCAGCCCCTGGCTGGTCGTCTGAAATCCGCCCTTGACGAGGTATTCGGCGCCGATTGTCGTCCAGTCGTCAAAGTGGATGCCCTCAGCGGTAATCCCGGCTTTCTGCTGATCTTCCAGAAAGGACTTCCGGTCCAGTACCTGAAAATACCCTGTAATATCAAGGCAGCGGGAGAGTTCGTCGGCAAACCGGAGATTGAGATTGTCTGCTTTTGCAGACGGCGCCAGGGCTTTAAATTCGGAAACGGCAATCGGAAATTTGTGGAAAGACGGTGAATCTATATCTATGTAGACCTTCCCCCAGGCATCGCCGGCCGCGATCAAAAAGAGGATAAACAGAACAGAAAATGCATTCAATTTTTTGCGCATTTCAAATTACCTGAAAATTAATGCCCTATTTTATCAAATCAGCCGAGTGAAACCGGATGCCGATGTTCAGGCTGTTCCCATTGAGCCAGGCAGGCAGAGGCGGCAGGGGATTTGCCTTTTGAATTGCCTTCATGGCTGATTCGTCGAAATACCGGTTGCCCGATGACCTTTCAAATCTGACATCGGTAATTGCGCCGTTGCGCAGGATCGTTATCGAAACAACCGCCTCCAGCGCGTTTTTGGGGATCATCCCGACCGGCAAAGCCCACTGTCCCTTAATCCGGAGCCATATCACCCGATAGTAGGTGTTGACCCTTGCATCTCCACCGCCGTCCCCGCCCGAGGAAGCCGTCAGGCCGTCTCCCTCTCCGGCCGCATTTTTCGCCTTTTCCGCCGAACCGGCGGCTGCCGCATTTGCCGGCCGATTCGGGGAAGCGGTCTGCTCCGGCGACCTCTGCGTCTCTCCGCCGCCGCCGGCTTTTTTCCTGATGTTCTCTATCGCCTTTTCCAGGGCGCGCTCATCGCGACCGCGGTTCTCTATCCTGGCGATCGGAACGGCCGGCAAGGCTGCCGAGTTCTTTTTTACTGCCGTCTCGACCCGCTTTACGTTCTTCAGCTCTTTTTCGGCAGCAGGGACATTGCCTGTTGAAGGGGCATTGCCGCTTGCCTGCGCCCCGCCCGGCGCATCGACAAGAGAAACACTGTAAACGGGACCGAAGGTGAGCTTCGGCGAAGGAAATGACGGTGACAAAAAGAGGAGGGCGAAGAGCGCCGCATGAAGCAGCAAAGACAAAAAAATCGTCCCCTTCAAACCGCCGCCCAAATAGTTCTTGTCAAATCCCTCGACCATCAGCGCCGCTCCTCGGGCGGCTCGGTTATCATGCCGAGTTTGTCCACACCGGCCTTTCTCACTTCGGCCATCACCTCGACTACAAACCCGTAAGGGACATTCCGGTCCGCTCGAAGGTAAACCTCCCGATCTATCCTCTGAGCAAAGATGCTTTCCAGTTTTACTCCGAGCTCGGAGAGGCCGAGAGGTCTCCTGTTGATAAATATTTCCCGTGCTCCGTTAATGCTTAAAACAATTTTTTCCTCTGCGACATCAATGCTTTTAGCCTTCACCCGCGGCAAATTCACATCGATCCCGGTCTGGAGCATCGGCGCCGTGACCATGAAGATTACCAAAAGGACGAGCATCACGTCCACAAGGGGGGTAACGTTTATCTCGGCCAGCGGCCGGTCGAAGCCGTTATTTCTGCGTTTCAGATATCTCATTTCATCTCACTTCTTCACATAGAAACGTTCTATAATATTAACAAGTTCAGATGAAAAACTGTCCATCTCCGCGGTCATGCCCTTCACTTTGTTGAGATAATAGTTATAGAAAATAACCGCGGGAATGGCAGCGGCCAGGCCGGCCGCGGTGGCAATCAGCGCCTCCGATATCCCCGGCGCGACGACTGCCAGCGTCGCCGAGCCGCGGGCGCCGATCCCCTTGAAGGTATCCATGATGCCCCAGACCGTTCCGAACAGACCGACAAAGGGGCTGGCGCTCCCCGTCGTCGCCAGAAATCCGAGCGCCGTTTCCAGCTTTGTCGTCTCCATGCCGCAGGCTCTGTTCAGCGACCTCTCGACATTGTCGATTGCGCCTATTTCCAGATTCGCCGCCAGCACATCTGCCGTTTCCCTGCCGACAGCGTTTCCGCGGGCCGCCCGGGCGATCTTGACCAGTTCGTTGTAGCCGCTGTTGAATACCCCGGCCAGGGTCGAATTGCGCATCTTTTTCGACTCGGGATATATTTCCGACAGTTTCGTCCCCTTCATATAGATGCTCAAAAACAACTCATTTTCCTTTGCTATTTTTCTCATGCTGAAATATTTCATCAGAATGATTGCCCAGGAAATGACGGAAAATACAAAAAGCAGCAGCAGTACCAGTTGAACGATAAACCCGGCATTAAGAACCATGTCGAAAAGGCTGACGTGAAAATTGCCGCCAAGATTCATCGTTGCGATTGATGTCTCTTTCACTGAAAATCTCCTTTGCAGAAATTAAATTTTCCTACAGAAACTCCGGGGTAAAGGCAACAACCTCGTCTATCCGTCTTTTGCCGGCAAAGAACATCGCAAGCCGGTCCACTCCCAGGGCAATCCCTGCGGATGGAGGCATTTGCGGAAGCGCCTCCAGAAAAAGCTCCGGCACGGGATACGCCGGGGACCCATTTTTCTCCCGCTCCCGGGAGGCCTCCTCGAACCGCCGCCTCTGTTCAGCGGCGTCAGTAAGCTCTGAAAAGGCATTGGCAATTTCCATCCCGTCCATATACAATTCAAAGCGTTCGGCTATGTTCGGGTCTCCATCCTTGAGACGGGCCAGCGCCCCCTGTTCACGGGGATAATCATACAGAAAGACGGGCGCATCAACCCCTAATTGCGGCTCTACCCTTGCCGTCAGCAACTCTTCGAAACAATCCGCCGACAGCGCATCGGCAACCTCCATCCCTGCATAGCGAATGAACGCATCCCCAACCGTAATTCTGCCCCAGGGCCGCTCCAGATTCACCTGCCTGCCCTGCCGGGAAACAAATCCGGAGATGCCGAGACTTGCGGCGACAGTTGCAATCAAGTCTTCACAGTCGTCCATCAGAGTCCGGTAATCGGCGTCCGCCCTGTACCACTCGAGAATTGTAAATTCCGGAAGATGGCGCGCTCCGCGCTCTTTTTCCCGGAAACATTTGCAGATCTGGTAAATCCGCCGATAGCCTGCCGCCAGAAGCCTCTTCATGCACAATTCCGGCGAGGTCTGCAAAAACCAGTCGCCGACGGCAACGGCATCTATATGAACCTCCGGGGCCGGCGCCGGGATAAGGAGCGGGGTCTCAACCTCAAGAAAATCCCGCTCATCGAAGAAACGGCGGACAGCCTGGAGCATGCCGGCGCGCAGCCGCAGTTGGTCGCGCCTGGCGGCGAGCCTCCAGGAATGCTCGCCTGTCATCCCTTGACCCGGGTGAGATACTCGCCGCTGCGGGTATCGATTCTGATCTTTTCGCCTTCTTCGATGAAGGGGGGCACCTGAAGCTGATAACCGGTCTGGACGGTAACCGGCTTGGTGTTGCCCGACACGGAATCGCCCCTGGCCCAGGGTTCGGCGCTGGTTACGACAACATCGATGAAATTGGGAACGGTTATCCCCAAGGGCTTGTTTTCAAAAAGCAGAACCTCGACTTCGATGTTATCAAGCAGGAAATTGCTGGCCTCGCCTACCTGATCCTCGGTCAGAAAAACCTGTTCGTAGCTTTCGTTATCCATAAAACAGTACTTGTCGCCCTCGTGATAGAGGTACTGCATCTTTTTTTCCTGCAGATCAGCCGTCTCAAACATATCGACCGAGCGAAAAGTGCGTTCAAACTGGTTGCCATTGACCATGTTTTTCAGCTTGCACCGGTAGAGCGCCTGGCCCTTCCCCGGCTTGACAAAATTGAACTCCGTCACGATGTACGGATCATTTTCTATCTTGATCCTCAATCCTTTTCTCAAATCACTGGCTGCGTACATGAATTTTTCTTCTCCTTTAGATTATGTCTGCGGCCTGCCGCCACACCAAACACTTTTTGTTTCAACAACATAGCTTAAAAGCCAAGAATCGGCGTTTTCATAGTACATTTCCCCCGTCTTGTCAAAATAATGTTTATTTCTGACCCTTTTCGGGAAGAAAGGAAAAGGGCTGAAGCGGTATTTTTCCGCGTCCCCCCGGGCTGTCAATCACAAACCGGGGCAGACAAAGTCCGGATATGTTGCGCCAGAGCTTCTCCATTATCTCCATGCCGACGCAGATGTCCGCCCGGAAATGATCGGTCCCGCGAACGGGGTCACATTGAAACAGATAGTAGGGGCGCACCGATATCCGTTCCAGGGAGCACAGCAGGTCTTTCATCGTCTCGTAATCGTCGTTGACCCCTTTGAGCAGAACCGACTGGTTGCTGACGGGAATTCCCGCTTCGAGCAGCATCTGACAGGCCTTTGCCGCTTCCGGAGTGATTTCGCGGCGGTGATTGAACTGCGTATTGAACCAGAGGGGCCGATGCCTCCGCAGCATTGCGCACAACTCTTTCGTAATCCGCATCGGCAAGGTGGCAGGCGCCCGGCTCCCGATCCGGAGCACCTCCACGTTGGGCAGGGCTCGCAGCGAACCCAGAAACCAGTCGAGGGTTTTTTCGGGCATCAGCAGAGGATCTCCGCCGGAGACGATCACCTCGCGCAGTTCAGGGGTGCGCGCAACATAATCGATCATCGCCTGGAGTCTGTCCTTGGTGGAAGCGCCTTCTCTCTTCCAGAGCCTTTTGCGATTGCAGTGCCGGCAGTAAACGGCGCAGGCGCTGGCAACAATCGCCAGGCAACGGTCGGGATAGCGGTGAATCAGCCCCGGAACGGGCATGTCTCTTTCCTCGTTCAGCGGATCTTCCACCCCTCCCAGCGAGAAATCCACCTCCCGGGGATCCGGGAAACACTGCCTGCGCAAGGGGTCATTTTCATCAGCGGGATTGAAAAGAGAAAGATAATAAGGGGCAATCGCGACCGGATATGCCTCGAGCGTCTTCTTCCAGGAAGAAAGCTCCCTGGCCGGCACTCCCAACAGGCCGGCAAGATCGCTTAACGAACGAACCCGGTTGCGGAACTGCCATCGCCAGTCGCCCCATTCGGCAGCGGAAAACATTTCTTTATCGATTGCGCCGTTCTTTACAAATCTCTCTGCCACAAAACACCATATTCCCGTAAAACTGTCGCGATCAATCCTGAAACATCATAAAAGTCGCCGCGCCGGTGAAAAACGCGTCCAGTTTTTTCGGATCAGGGCAGATCATCCGGCAAATCCCCGGCATCGTCAGCCGAGTTTACGCCCTTATAGATGTACCGTTCCAGCAGGCGATGATAAGACGTCCAACTGGCCCCCTGATCGCCGGGCTGCCTGATGTACTCCTGAAAGGCGTTCACCTTGGCGTCCATGTCATCGATGCAGTGAACTATGAGGGCCTCCAGCGTTTTCGGGCGCTTCGGAGAGCCGTATTCAAGGGCGCCGTGGTGGCTGAGGATCAGATGACGCAGCTCCAGGGCCTTCTGCTTCGGGAAATCCGGTATCGCCGCAATCCGCTCGTCGATCATCTCCAAACCCATGACAATATGGCCGACCAGCCGGCCGGTATCGCTGTACTCAACGACCCGCTCATAGGAAAATTCATATATCTTTCCGATATCATGAAGTATTCCTCCGGTGATCAGCAAATCTTTGTCGAGATTGTCATAATGCTCCGCCGCTGTTTTCAGCAGGCCTGCCACCGAAAGCGTATGCTCAATGAGGCCGCCGATGTAGGCATGATGAAAACCCTTGGCCGCCGGCGCCTTCTGAAAAAGCGCCGCTATCTTTTCGTCATGGAAAAAAGAACGCAGCAGCGCTGCCAGACAGGGAGTTTTCACCTGTTCGCAATATCCCAGCAGCTCCGAGAACATCTCGGCGCGATCCCGTTTGGCGGCAGGCATAAAAAGGGCGATGTCCACTTCGCTGTCGTTCACCTTCTGCAATCCCGCTACGGAGACCTGCACGGCGTTCTTGAAACTGAGCGCCCGTCCCTGAACGCGCAGGACGTCGCCTTTTTTGAAAATCTTGTCCCAGGCAAGGGCGTTGTCCCAGATCTTTGCGTCCACATCCCCGGTGCGGTCCTGAAGACGCAAATTGATGTATGGAGAGCCCTTCTGGGAATATGCGAGCGTTTTTTCCGCCGCGATAAAAAGATCGTCAATCCGGTCGCCGGTATTGATATCCTTCACATATATTGACTTTGCCGACAAATTTACACCCTTCCCTTCCTCGATGACTTCGTCATGTATCGGTTCTTTCCCTTAAAATACGTTTGTCTCCGGCGCGCATGGTAAGCTTGGTCGAATCAAAATACTCCATCAGCGGGATGATGAATTTCCGTGAAAGGCCGGTCAGCTCCCGAACGCTCGCCGGGTTAGCCTCGCCGTCCTTCACAAGCATCCTTTTATAATCCTCGCGCAGTTTGGCCAATACGTCCCGATGGAAATTAAGATCTTCACTGATTCTGACAATTTCTCCCTCCCGGAGCATGAGTTGCTCCAGGCTTGCCACCTCTTTTTTGCGATCGGGAAACATCTCCGCTATCTCCCGCGCCGTCGGAGGAGTCCGGCCGCCGTCCCGGTAAGCCTTGGAGAGGCGCTCCCGGAGCGACCCCATATCCACATCGAGCCGCACCTTGTGGCCCTGCAGGCGGATCATCTCCCGTTCGACAACCAGTTTCCCTTTTTTCTCCAGATCATGGAGGGCAATCAAAAAAATCTTCGGCCCGGCGGCGGAGCCGATCCCCGGCGTCGTGCGGAGCTCTTCCCGGGGAAGCGCTTCCCGGAGGGGATACTGCTTGTGGTAATCCGCAAGCCTGCCGACAATCCACTCCTTCAGTTCCTCGTAAACAACGGCAGATAAAACGCGCATCTCTTCCCGATCGACCAGCACGGCCTTCCTGTCGGCAAACATTCCTTCCAGAATTTTGCCAAGCCGCCTTGCGGGAATGCCGGTACGCACAACGAGCTCCCCTATGACAATTCCCCCGATCCCGGCCCTTCTGGCGATCACCTCTATCTTCCTGACCGGGTCATCGTCGGCAAGCGTCCCGAAGTCATCGATAATTTCTGAATCGGATTTTTTATGCTTGGCCGAGAGCGGATCGACAATCACCCCTCCGCCGATCGTCGTTACCGGGGAGTAGCTGCGCGCCACAAATCTGTCTCCGGCAACGGCGGCCAGAGGCTTCTCCAGAACAAACTGCACATACCCCTCCTCCCCCGGCTCCAGAAAATCACGATCGTAGAGAACAAGCCTCGCCATGATCTCGCCTGTTCCCGCATGCAGCCGGACAATTGTCCGGTTCATTATTTTTTTCCCGGTGCTTTTTAAGTGATTGTAAACACAGTCAATCCGCAGTGATGCCCGCAACGAACCGACATTGGCGAGAATCGAGCCCCGTTCGATCTCCTCCCGATCCGCCCCCTGCAGGTTCACCGCCGTCCTCTGCCCCGCCTCAGCCGTTTTCACCGCCTCGTTATGCACCTGAATGCCGCGCACCTTCGCCGGAAAACCGGCCGGGAAAAATTCCACATCCTCGCCGACTGTCACACTGCCGGAGATAAGCGTCCCGGTAATGACGGTTCCGAACCCCTTCATCGTAAAAACCCTGTCCACAGGCAGACGCAATATGCCGATATCCTGCGTCTCCTTTATCTCTTCGACGCTCCTGCCAATTGCATCCAGCAAAGCCGGAATGCCTTCGCCTGTGAACGAGGAAACCGGCACAACCGGCATCCCTTCGAGAAAAGTCCCCTTCAGGTAGGCGCGGATATCCTCCTGCACCAGTTCCAGCCAGTCCTTGTCGACCATGTCGATCTTGGTGACAACAACGACGCCCTTGCGGATGCCCAGCAGGGAACAGATGTGCAGATGCTCGCGGGTCTGGGGCATGATCCCCTCGTCCGCGGCAATTACCATCGCGACCAGATCGATGCCGGCGGCGCCCGCAACCATGTTTTTAACGAAGCGCTCGTGACCGGGGACGTCGACAATGCCGACAGTCTGCCCCCCCGGAAGAACCAGCGAGGCAAAGCCCAGTTCGATGGTGATCCCGCGTTCCTTTTCCTCTTTCAGACGATCGGTGTCGACGCCGGTGAGCCTTTTGATCAGCGCCGTCTTGCCATGATCGACGTGGCCGGCTGTTCCCATTACGATGTGTTTCATGCGGCGGAACCTAACAGACTATTCGGCTTTTCTCAAGAAAAAACGAACGACAGAAACTGAAAATATTTGTTTTTTATGCCCGAATGATGTATTTAACCCCAAATCCAATACAATTATGTCGTGATTATGGTTATATAACATTACAAAAAAACGCAAAAACAAATCAGGATATGTGACATGTTCCGTAGAAATATCCAATCATTCCTACTTGAGTGGAAGGACAAAAAGGGTAGAAAGCCCCTTGTCATCAGAGGCGCCCGTCAGGTCGGCAAGACATCCGCTGTCCATCAGTTCGGCGTCGCGGCGTTTGAGACTTATCTCTATATCAACCTGGAACTCGATGAGCATGCCGCGCTGTTTGCCCGCATGCATGCCATCCGGGAGCTCCTGCAGCTCATACAACTGAAATTCAATAAAAAGATCTCGCCCGGCTCCACGCTCATTTTCATTGATGAGGTGCAAAGTTCGGATATCGCCATGAATCAGCTTCGCTACTTCCATGAGGAACTGCCTGAACTTCACGTGGTTGCGGCTGGCTCCCTGCTCGAAGTCAAAATGAAGTCGGAAGGTTTTTCCTTCCCGGTCGGCCGGGTGGAATATTGCTACCTCCATCCGGCAACATTCGATGAATTTCTTGCCGCTCAGGGTGAAACGGAAGCGCTGAATTACCTCTCATCAGTCAAACAGGACACGGCTATTCCGGAAGAGATCCACGCGATGATGCTGAAGAAATTTCATTCCTATCTGCTTGTCGGAGGCATGCCGGAGGCAGTGGCGCGGTATGCCGAAACCCAGTCATTTATCGATGTCGATCCCGTATATGAGTCGATCCTCACAGGGCTGCGGGATGACGTATTCAAGTATGCAACCGCCGCGAAGACAAAATATCTCCAGCACATTATCGAGCATGCCTCAAAATATGTCGGTCTTCAGATTAAATACGAAAAATTCGGGGAATCAAATTTCCGCAGCCGGGAGATGAGCGAAGCCTTTGATGTGGTTGAAAAGGCTATGCTCGTCAGCCGCGTATTTGCGTCAGCGTCAAAGCAGATGCCTCTTATGAGCAACCTCAAAAAATCCCCTAAACTTCTGCACCTCGATACCGGTCTGGTCAACTACCAGATCGGCATGCGGTCCGAAATTGCCATGATGAATGATATCAACGCCGTATATCATGGACAGATTGGTGAACAGATCGCCGGGCAGACATTTCTCGCAATGAACACCACCCAAAATCCGAACATGCATTACTGGTATCGTGAACAAAAGGGCGCGATTTCCGAACTGGATTACCTGACAGTCATCAATCAAAAGCTTGTCCCTGTAGAGGTAAAATCCGGCAAGACAGGGGCTTTGCGATCACTGCATATTTTCATGGATGAAAGCGAAGGTAACTTTGCACTGAGAATATACTCCGGAAACATGAAAACTGAAAGGATTGCAACCCCCAACCAGAAGAAGTTTACGCTCTTTTCCGTGCCCTTCTATATGCTTTTCAGAATCCGCGAGCTTTTGTAAACGCCGACGTCCTGGGCCGCCGCAACCCGGAGTTTCATTCCGAGAAACTTTTCAGGCTCTTGCCCGGGATCATAAACATGCAGCGTCAGATATATATTGACAAAAAAACATTTTAAGCTTAGCAATTACGCATGTGTACAATCAGCGTTTATCCGATGGAATAGCAAATAGAAAAAAGGGGAAAACTAAAATGGAAGCCGTGCGCATCAAAGAATCAATAAAAAAAGACGGGGAAATTAAGTTGACGGGACTACCTTTCAAAAAAGGACAACTGGTTGAAATGATAGTAATGGCCGAAATAGTGCGAAAGAAAGTCAAGCCTTCCACCGCGCGCCAATTGTTGGCCTCAGGCATTGTCGGAATGTGGAAGGACCGAAGGATTGAGGACAGCCCCGCTTATGCCCGCGCCTTGCGTGAAGAGGCGCAGCGAAGGGAAAACTGTGATCCTTCTTGACGGTAATCTGGGTTCTTTTGCCTTTAGCTGAAAACTTCGTTAAGAAATTCTTCCTTGTTGAGGTGCTTTTGCCAATCCCGATGTCTTTTTACGCTTTCCATTCTTCGCTCCCGAGGAATATCCATGAATCGCATGGCCTCCACAGGGCCGAGTCCTTTCACAAGAAGATCGATTCCCTTCCTGATAACGGTCTCTTCATCCATATACTTGACGGCCTTCATTTTAAGTCCTCCTTAACGCAATACTGCAATGGATCGCCACACCATATTTTCAAACCGGCCTTTAAGCAACGCTTCAGCAGACGATCATCGCAGGTCACAAAATCAGCTCCGGCAGCTTCCGCATAAGCAACGTGGGCGGCATCGGCAATCCCAAATCCAGCCGTTATAAATGTCTCGGCCGCTTTCCGTGCCTCAGTCATGTCAATAGCCGCTCTCTCCCCATAATTGTCAATAATACTGAGCAGCTTGCTCCGTTCATAACCGTCCGAAATCGCCTCGATCTCCTTGACGTGGACGGTTGATACAAGCATCCTTATCCGACCGGCCCTAACATTTTCGAGTGTGAGGCTGACTGCGTCGCTTTCCAAACGAATCCTTAAAAACCGGTGATCATCAAAAGGCCTGCACAACGCACATACATCAAGATAAACCGTAGCCACAATTTCTGCCCCCCGCTGTTAACAATAGGAAAAACATTCATTTATGTCAATGAAAATTCATCCCTGCAATTCCGGGAGAGTAAATCGTCAAATAGCTGTTGACAAAAAAAACGGTTAGGCTTAGCAGTTACGCACGGTTCTAATAATCATTAATCAGCAGGGAAACGGAGATATTGATACATAGAAATATTAACTGACCAATAAGGAAAAAACGCCTTGTCCGGAAAGCTCTCCTACGAACGTTACGCCTGGTTTCACGGCATGGTTGCCTCAGGCGCGTTTCCCAACTCGGTCGGACTGGCCGCCCATTTCGACATATCCCGTAAACAGGCGCAGCGCGATATCGAATTCATGCGGGATCGCCTGAGCGCGCCGCTTCAGTACAATGCCGGCCGCCGGGGGTACGGATACGCAGATGGCAGCTACGAGCTGCCGCCCGTATGGCTGAAGGAGGAAGAAATTCTGGCGCTCAGCCTCGCCCTGCGGCTCTCCGCCGCCATTCCCGACCGGAAAATCAAGAAATCCCTGCGCAGCCTTATGGAACACTTCCTGTCTCTCAGCTCTGCCGCCGGCGCCCCGCTGGAATTTGAGAAACTGGAGGAGATGGTTTCGATTAAAAACGTGGCGTACTACCGTGTTCCGGAGGCGATCTTTCACGCCATCGCCGCCGCTCTTTTCGGAGAAGGCGCGCTGAAAATTACCTACCATACGCCGTACAAAAACGAGACAACCGAACGGGTAATCCGGCCGCTGCATCTGCTGTGCTACATGGGTAACTGGCACCTGATAGCCTTTTGCGGCCTGCGTAAGCAGATACGGGATTTTGCCGCTTCCCGGATTCTTGCGGTTCAGCCCTCTGCCGAGACGCTGCCGCTTCCCCCTAACCTGCCGCCGATAAAAGAGTACCTCCGCCGTAATTTCGGAGTGATGGCGGGCATTTGTTCGCAGAACGTGAAGCTGCGCTTTTCCCCGAAAATCTCGCCCTTGATCGCCGAGCAGGAATGGTACGAGGCGCAGGAGGTTTCCGTCGAAAAAGACGGCAGCCTGAACCTGCGTTTCCCCGTCTCCGGCTTTGCCGAAGTCATGCGGGAAATTCTGAAATACGGAGGCGACGTCGAGGTAATCGCCCCCCCGGCGCTGCGTGACGCAGTCAAAAATGAAATCCGCCGGATGGGAAAACTGTACAGCTAAAAATAAATCGAAAAAATAATCTGGTAGGACATCATTTGTCCCACCAGTGGTGTTATAAGAGAAATCATCGAGGGAATTTATGGGGGTCCTCTTCGCATCACTTGCTAATCAGGAGATTGTCATGGAAACAAAACTCGCTGTTTTCAAAGGTAAAGGGATCAGAAAGGTCCTCCATAATAATGAGTGGTGGTTTTCGATCATTGATGTTGTGGCAACGCTTACTGACAGTGCTAATCCGCGCGACTATTGGTTCAAGATGAAAATCAGGGTTAAGAGTGATGATGGGCTTGAACTGTCGACAATTTGTCGACAGTTCAAATTGCCTGCGCCGGATGGAAAGCAGCGGGAAACAGACTGCGCCAACACCGAAGGACTTTTCCGCATCATCCAGTCAATTCCCTCCCCGAGGGCCGAACCCTTCAAACGTTGGCTCGCAAAAGTCGGCTACGAGCGCGTGCAGGAAATCGAAGACCCGGAGCTGGCCACAAAAAGAACAAAAGCGCTGTACCAGGCCAAAGGTTATTCCGACGACTGGATCGAAAAACGAGTGCGCGGAATTGCCATCCGGGACGAACTGACTGACGAATGGAAGAAACGGCGGGTTGGGCAGGAAAGAGAGTATGCCATTCTGACCGCAGAAATTTCCAAAGCCACCTTCGGCCTTACCCCCTCCGAGCATAAAAATCTTAAGGGCTTGAAACGCGAAAACCTTCGGGATCACATGAACGATCTGGAATTAATTTTTTCGATGCTGGGTGAGGCCGCAACGACAGAAATCACCAAAACACAAGACGCCCAGGGTTTTGACGAAAACCGCACCGCCGCCCAAAAAGGCGGCCGGATCGCCGGAGACGCCCGAGTAAAGCTCGAAAAAGAAACAAAAAAGCTGGTTGTCTCAAAAGAAAACTACCTGGATACCCCAGAAAAGATAAAACGTCTGGAGAAAAAATGACTGAACGTTCCTACGCACAAACCAAAGAAAATGAACCACCGGAAAAGTGGCAGTTGCTGGAGAATTATCTGAGGCAAGTGGCGGAGATATCATGTTGTTTTAAAAAACTAATTTATGGAGCCAATTGCAAAACCATTTGTCATTCCCGAATGTTTTTATCGGGAATATGGTTTTTCAGGCAGTTAGAACCAGATTCCCGCTCAGAATCGTTGCGGGAATGACAATAATGGGGAGTTTTGCAATTGTCTCTATGGTAAGCAATTTAGTATACTGGATCGGATTAGGGCATAATCTTGTAAAATATACCGCTAAATTTTTTGATAACATTAAAGACGCTGAGGGAGCACATTATGACTCCAAAGTACAGCCGAAAATCAACAGCTCAGTGGACCGTAGATGCTTTACCGATATTGACATATGGATTTATGTTGTTGGAGCGACAGTCCACAATATCGCTGGTTGGTCCGTGGTCTGGACGAAAATCTGGTAATATATTGAGAAAGGAGGCAAGAAACAAACATGAATGGGCAATATACTATTTCCATGGAAGTTTCCGGGAGGACAGCAATGTGGACGAGGCCAGACACTGGGGCTACCCCAGTAAGTTATCCTGTGCCATCATGGTCGGCAGCAAAGGGAATCTTTGAATCGGTTGTTCGTTTGAAAAATACGATTATCATTCCGACTGCCGTCGAGATCTGTGCACCCATCGTTTATCATGATTACACAACCAATTATTGCGGTCCTCTTAGAAAGCCGGAACAAATCACGAAGAATGCTGCCTTTCAGCACAAGGCCACGGTGTTGATTAATGTATGTTATCGCTTATACGCAAAAATCGAGGATTTTAAATACATTCCACAAAACCTCGCGGAGGCTTCGCTTCTTGCAGGTGCCAACTCTCGTCATTACTGTCAGGAGGTATTCTATCGGCGGCTAAAGACCGGTAGATTTTACGATACGCCCTGCCTTGGATGGCGGGAATTTGTTCCCGATTACATAGGAACATTCCGTGATAGTACACATGTTGAGAAATCCCACAATGAGGAATTATCATCCTTTTTGTATTGCGTGTTCGATTTGTGGACCGGTGCCCGTAATCCCCGGTATGTACAAAATCCAAATGGACGGCTGATCGTCAACGGGAGGTTGGAATATGCTGAATGAATGGATCGAAATTCACCCTATCCTAAAAAAAATGGGTTGCGATCTAGGCGAATCGCATCCAAGCTTTAAACGTTGTCCAAATAAAAAAGGATTCATGATTTATCTGAATAAAGCTGGTCATGTTGAAGATGTAGACATTCCAGATTTCAGCATGGAATCCGTTTATAGATGGCAAACAGGCAAAAAAGACCCAGCATTCCCTGTATTCAACGGCAGGGCTTCCTATGAGGTAACTTGTGATCCGCCATCATGGGTAGCGAAATCCTTCAAAGAAAAAAACGCAACGAAACCTAAGAAAGAGAAGGCTATCAAAAATGATAAAGAGAGCATCGATGAATCCAATTTGCAGGCTTTTCTCAATAGCTGCAACGATCTATGGGAAGAAGATCTACCCTGGATTGAAAGATGCCTTAAGGAACTTCCACGGGAGCTTCAAACTATCTTGAAAATGTCAGGGGAAGAACCAGCCGGATACAGGGCTTATGAGGAACTGGTTAGGAGAGCAGGGCTATGTCAAATGGAAAGATTTCGGGATAAAATTCGGTTAATCCTTTTACAAAAGTTACGGGATACAAGAAAAAAGGAATATGCAGAAGTTTTATTTGCCCTGAAAAAGGAGGGGAAAAAGAAAGGGCGAGGAAAGGAGCACGGACGGGATTTCCTTTTTCTCCTGACGATCAAGGATTGGGATAATCCTGAATATGGTGAGAACCGCTATCCGCCTTATCATCATACCTTTCAATCATGGATGGCCCAAACCTTCGAAAAGCACGCCAATACGGTGTTTAGTCCGACGGGCGTTAAGGACGCCTTTGGTGACGACGATGCAGGTGCGCAGGAGGACTATGACGATGTCAATGCTGCCGGCCTAGGACAAATCAAGTTGTTTGCTGCAAATGAGGACATCCCTTGTCTTGCCAGATATGGCCACATCGGCGCGAAGATATTCCCTGCCGGGCGTGATGCCAGAGAAAAGGCACGAAAAACATTGGAATACACACTCCATAGGGACCGGGAGGGAATAACTTGGAAGGGCCTCAGAAAATATGAAAACCGAAACACCGTCGCTTTTGCTTACTGCACCGCCCTCAAAGACGCCAATATCATACAAGTATTCGACAGCGATGACACAGCGGATAATCAAAACATCTATATTAGTGAAGCCGCTACATCAACTGCATTGAAGACACTCGACGGGATAATCGAAAGTGCATCTGATGTGAAAATCGTAATCGGCATCATTTCAGCAGTGGATAAAGGCAATACAAAGATACTTTCATCTCGGCATTACCCTGTTGCCCGATATATGGCAGGCGCAAAAGACTGGCAAAAAGGCTGTGCAAACATCCCGGATGTAATTCTGCCATGGTTTTATTTGAAAGGAGGAAAAACGATTAAAGGCGCCATACCCATGTATCCTACACGGGCCGTCTGGTTACTGAACAGTGCATGGAAACAAAACGGGGAGATGCAAGGTAATCAGAAAGTGCCTATCTCCAGACGGTTCTCATCATCTGATGCTTTAGATTTTCTCTTTGAAGAGAATGAAACGATTCAAGAAAGAATCGACAACGGCCTTTCGGCAATTGTCGAAAAAAGTGTCCATACCCTGATTGCAGCGCGAGTAAAGGCAATTTTTGATCGCTATCAACCTGGTAATAAACTGAAGTTCCATAATAACAAAATGCTGCACATGCTTCCCACACTTTACGGGCTGCTTCTTCACAAGAAAGGAATCAGAAAGGAGGATTATATGAAAGAGAGTATCTTTAATCTTGGACGTCTGTTCGCGGTGGCTGATCGACTTCACATCTTGTATTCACGAGACGTGAGGCAGGGCAACATCCCGTTAAGACTCATCGGAAATGACCAGATCTCCCTTGCCCTGCAAAACCCCCAGGAGGCGTTTGTCGCCCTTGGCAAGCGTCTTATACACCCGTACATTTCCTGGGCAAAGAGAAGCCAAAACGAGACAACTCCATTCGGCAAAGAAGTCGGCTGGTGCTTATGGGACATCACAAAACACACACAGCTTTTAGCGGATGAGGTTTTCCCCGAAGAGATAACCGATTCGGACAGGGCAAAGTTGATTCTTGGGTATCTATCCTATGGCGCCAAAAGCAAGGATAGCGGTAACGAAAATCCAGAGAATAACGGGAAAAATAAGGAGGAAACATTATGAATACGAATGACACAGATATTAAGCGGGCAACGGGTTTGATCATTGTTGAGGTTCGCAACTCCAATCCAAACGGCGATCCGGAGCGTGATGGGGCACCACGACGTCGCCGGGGCGATATTGGCGAAATTTCGCCGGTATCTGTCAAACGGAAGATGAGGGACCTTGTTGCTAATAAGAAAGGCCCTATATGGCTTTATTTGAAGAATAAGTTCACTCTCGATGAGACACGTTTCGATATTTTGGAAGAACGTGGAAGAAAAAGATCTGTCATAAAGAACATGATTATCACAGATAAAGACAAAAACATTGAGGAAAAAGAATTCGTCAAACAGTACTGGGATAGCCGTGTTTTCGGAAACACTTTTCTGGAAAAGACTGAAGATAAATCAACAGATGATGCATCTGCAGCAACTCCTGAAAGTGCATCTGGAGGAGAGACAACTTCAAAAGCCGAAGAGGTCCTTGCACTTAAGGAGAGTGTCAAGACAGGTGTGGTTCATTTCGGCCTTGGTCTTTCAGTGGCGCCAGTAACTGTGCGCACGGATTTCACATTAACGAATAAATCTGCGGTGCAGGAGGATAAAACATCGGGTATGGCCCCCGGGGCTTTCAAGTTTGTTGAGCACGGAATTTATGCCATTCCGTTTTTTGTCAACCCCACGCAGGCAAGCAAAACAGGGTGTAAGAAAAAAGATGTCGATGTTGCCCTTGAATTAATTCCCTACGTGTACTCTCACAACCGCTCCCTGGTTCGTACGCAGGTCGAGGTGCTTCACGCGTGGTATGTAGAACATAATAACCAGAAAGGTTCATACAATGATTTTGATTTGATTGACGCTCTCATGCCGAAAAAGCTTGAGGCCGAAAACAAGCCATCTGTAGCACGGAGTGAATATAATATCCCAAACCCCAATGACGACAAATATAAGAAGACATTTGAAAAGTTCGATGGCAAGATAGTGAGTTTCCGTGATTTGATGGACCTCATGAGGTAGTAGAGCATGGCACACACGGAACTACTGGCACACAGTGCAAGGTTTGGGTGTCCGGAACAATCTTACAAAGAGCATATTTCCGAGGTTGTGAGAAGAGCGGTGCAAAATGCCGTAGGCGCCGCTCTTTACTCACCCCATGGCGATCTCCTTTTATCAACTGTGCGTGCTGCTGCATTTTACCATGATTTGGGCAAACTTGATGATGCCAACCAAAAGGTCCTTCGAGGGAAGAAAAAAACACATCTGCCGATTAATCATTGCGATGCGGGAACAGCTTACCTTCTGCAAAAGAAAGCTATTTTACCGGCGTTGTGTGTTCTTTCACACCATCGACCTGGTTTGCCATCCATACCGGATGAAAATTCCGAGGTGCATAAATTCAGGGTACACAGTCTTGTAAGCAGTAGGGAAAAATCGGTACAAGAAATTACAGATGAAAATCTGGCCGATTACATCCATCGCCACAATGCTGAAATGGGGATTGCCTTAGACTATCCGGATAAAACTGCGCCAGGGCAATCCTTCCTCAGATTTGCCCTGTCCTGTTTAGTTGATGCTGACCATGCCGATACGGCAGGGCATTATGGAAACAGAGTCGAGATTGAAGCAATTCATCTTGCGCCTGAACATAGACTTGCCCGTCTTGACGCCTATATCAATTCATTACCCACAGGAAATGCAACGTCAGAAAGAAATGAAATTAGGCAAATATTCTATCAAATCTGTCGAGAAACGCCCAAGTCACGTGGTCTTTATTCCTGCAGCATGCCGGTAGGCACAGGGAAAACAACATCAGTAATGGCCAATCTTCTGATGGCTGCGAATCGTTTCAACCTTCGCAAGATAATTGTCGTTTTACCTTTCACGAACATTATCGACCAGTCTGTGAATACATACCGAAAATCTCTATTATTGAACAATGAAAAACCCGAAGCTGTCGTTGCGGCGCATCATCACCGTGCGGAATATGAAGACCCTAACCTTATGGCGGCATCGTTCCTCTGGGACTTACCTATAACAGTAACAACGGCTGTTCAGTTCTTTGAGACACTCGCATCGAACTGGCCTGCAAGTCTCCGAAAGCTTCATAATATTGCCGGTTCAGCTATTTTCATTGATGAGGCGCATGCGGCCCTACCTTCTCATTTATGGCCGCAGGCGTGGCGATGGTTACAAGATTTGGTGAAAAACTGGGGCTGCCATATCGTGCTTGGTTCTGGTTCGCTCGCCCGTTTTTGGGAACTTCCTGAATTTTCGGAAAAGAATGTAATTGTACCTGAAATTTCCGGAGAAGAACTTTACAAAAAAGCCATAGAGCTGGAGAAAAACCGGGTCATATACCCGCCACCCATCGATGAACCAATGGGAATCGATGAGCTTTGCACATGGGTACGGACTTTACAGGGGCCAAGCATTGTTGTCATGAATACTGTGCAATCGGCGGCAGCATTGGCTCAAAAGCTCGCTGATGTAAGCGAGGATAGTGCTGTTGAGCATATATCAACCGCTCTGACTTCTGAGCATAGAGCCTCTACTTTGGATCGTGTAAAAGCGCGTCTATTAAATAAAGATGATAAAGATTGGACGCTTATTGCCACATCCTGCGCGGAAGCCGGTCTTGATTTCTCTTTCCGTACCGCAGCGCGGGAAATCTGTAGTCTAGCGAGCCTGATTCAGATCGCGGGTCGCGTCAATAGGCAGTGCGAGTATGGAACAAACTGCGAAGTATGGAGTTTCCGAATAAGAGAGGATGGCTTCCTAAAAACGCATCCGGCATTTAAGACATCGGCCAAAGTTCTTGAGCAGTTTTATGATATTCAAAAAGTTAATCCAGATTCCTGCACGGAGGCAATGAAGAAAGAAGTCCGGGAAAAAAATAATGGGATGGCAAAAGACGACCCCATTGTCAGAGCTGAGAAGGCAGGAAAATTCCCGGAAGTGTCGGGATTGTTCAAGGTTATAGAAGAGGGCGAAGTATTCACGGTCGTAATTGATTCTAATCTAAAAGATCGAATTGAAGCCAGAGAAAAGCCCTCAAGAGAAGACATACAAAAACATACCGTAAGAATGAGAATAAACCTCATTCGTGCCTTGGGGTTATCAAACATCGGAGGATATGAGGAAATTTTCTATTGTTATCCTGAATACTATGATGAATTCATTGGTTATATGAGGGGTATTCTGCAGGTGAATTTTGTTTCGCAAAAAGGTGGATTTGGATGAATTCATCTGGGGGACTATATTGCGGATATGGCCCCTTCGTATTAAGGTTAAACAAAAAGCTGATAGTTTTCAGAGAAATCGATCATGTGCATGCGATACATGAGTAATAAAGTGATTATTGATGGTATATTAAAAGGACACACCCATGAAAATTAAAAAAGACCAAGCGCTAACAATCAGCCAACTGATCCTCTATCAGACGGAAGACGGAAAGACGAACGTTGAAGTCCGGTTGCAAGACGAGACAGTCTGGATGAGTCAAAAACTGATGGCAGAGTTATTTCAGAAGGATGTCAGGACAATCAATGAGCACATCAAAAACATCTTTACCGAGGGAGAACTATCATCGGAATCAGTTATCCGGAATTTCCGGATAACTGCCGCTGACGGGAAAAATTATGATACGGCGCATTACAACCTCGACGTGATCATTTCCGTCGGCTACCGGGTGAAATCCCTGCGCGGCACGCAGTTCCGCATCTGGGCCACCCAGCGGCTGCGGGAATACATTATCAAAGGGTTTACCCTTGACGACGAGCGGCTGAAAAAGGCCGGTAACATCGGCTACTTCGACGAACTGCTTACCCGCATCCGGGATATCCGCTCCTCCGAAAAGATCTTCTGGAGGAAGGTCCTGGACATCTACGCGACCAGCATCGACTACGCGCCGGATGCGGAGGTGTCGCGGCAGTTTTTCGCTGCTGTTCAGAACAAGATGCACTGGGCAGCCCACGGCCAGACGGCCGCCGAGGTGATTTTCAACCGCGCCGATGCCTCAAAGCCGCACATGGGGATGACAACATGGCCAGGGGAGACGCCCCGGAAGGCAGATGCCGAGGTTGCCAAGAATTACCTGAACCAAAGAGAACTTGACCTTTTGAACCGGATAGTCAGCATGTATCTGGACTTCGCCGAGCTCCAGGCGCTGAACCGCCGGCCCATGCACATGCGGGATTGGATGGCAAAGCTGGACGATTTCCTCAAGCTCAGCGGACTGGATATCCTAACCGACGCCGGGAAAATCAGCCACGATATGGCGCTGGGCAAAGCACACGCCGAATACGAGCGTTACCATCGGGAATTGATCAATGCGACTTCCGAAGTTGAATTGCACTGTCTGGAGGCAATCGAAGAAGTGAAAAGAATCGCTGACCACCCAAAGCGGAAACACGGAAAATGACGGACGAACCGTTAGATAACCTTGTCATGCTCTCGGCTCTGCAGCACTACGCCTTCTGCCCGCGACAGTGCGCCCTGATCCATATCGAGCAGATTTGGCAGGAGAATGTGCGCACCGCCGAAGGGCGAATTATGCATGAACATGTGCACGAGGAAAACCATGCCGTCAGGGCCGATATCCGGATCGACTACGGTGTGTCGATTCGGTCACTCCGCACGGGGTTGATTGGAAAAGCCGATGTGGTGGAGTTTCACCGTCAGCAGAACGGCTCGTGGCTTCCCTTTCCCGTTGAATACAAAAGGGGAAAGCCAAAGGCGGACAATAGCGACAAGATTCAACTCTGCGCGCAGGCAATCTGCCTGGAGGAGATGCTTTCCACTGCTGTTCCCGCAGGAGCTCTTTTCTATGGTCAGACACGGCACCGTATTGACGTTTTATTTGACGGAACTCTGCGCCGGGAAACGGAGGAGATTGCCCGCCATGTGCATGAATTGATTGATTCTGGCATTACGCCCCCGCCGGTTTATTCCAAGCGGTGCGAAAACTGCTCGCTGATATCGGAGTGTCTGCCGAAAACCATGCAGAAACGACGCTCTGTCCAAAAATATCTTGAGCTTGCGCGGGAAGAGCAATGAAAAATATTCCGCCAACAGGGAGAAATGAACGCGCACCCAAGATTACAAGA
>CAZKHU010000019.1:0-37344 GCA_964552725.1 uncultured Syntrophus sp. | reverse complement strand
GCCCGGATATTTTCGCGCTTCTGCATCGGCAAATAGCGCCTCCAGCCTCCGGAACAAAATTATTCTCCGCTTGTAAATTTAAAACGGGTCGTCATCCAGGGATAGCCGCGCGCATCGAAGACGCGCTCGGCAAAGGTCGTCTTTCCGTTTTTATCGACCAGCAAAACGGTGGATGAGCGCGTCCCGTAGGTTGGGCTCTGGATAAAAAGGGAAGAAAGCACCCTCTCCCACTCCAGGCCGACGCCCGTATCGGGGAGCTGGTCATCAGGAGGGACGGCGCGGTCCGACAAGATATTGAAGAGCCTTTCGGTCGTCGGTCTCCCTTTGCCGGCTACAATAGCCTCAAGTTTCTTTTTCCCCTGAAGCACCTTCGGCCAGGGAACGTCCAGCAGGCTGTTGCTCATGCCGTGGATTCCCGGTTCCAGCTTCTGCCGGGCGGCGCCCCGGTTGGAAAAATAATAAAGACTGGAAAAATCACCGGCAAGCAGATTGAAGCCGTTGTAGCGGTTCGCAGCCTCTGCGAGACCTGCAAGATAGCGGTCAGGGGCTTCACTGCCGCGCAGATACCCGCTAACCAGCGCCCCTCGTGACGGGGCGTTCGCCTTCAGGGAGGCGGGATCGCGGTAGTTCGTCAAGGCGGCAATCCTGCCCGCGCGCGTAACCCCGAGCCAGCCCCCTCCCTCCTTCAGGTCGCGCCCGGCGAGGATCTCCGGCGCATCTTCCCAGAATTCAACCGGCGCGGAGGGTCTTTCGTAAAACTCGTCGCGGTTGGCGGCAAGAACCAGCGGATAATCGTCGCGAACCATCCAGGCGAAAAGTAAAAGGCACATGATTAAAACATCATCCTTTATAGTTTGCCAATGAAGACGGTCCGATCCCGGCGATGATCCGTCCCATCGCTTCCCCCGCCGGGCAATGGATAACGAGATCGGCCAGTTCGTCCTGGGGTGTGGGGGTGAAATTAATGATGACGATTTTAGCCCCTCCCTCCTTTGCGTACCGGGGCAGGGAAGCAGCGGGATACACAACCAGCGAAGAGCCGACAACGATGAAAAGATCACAGTTGCCGGCATGAAGGGACGCCTGGCGCAGCGCATCTTCGGGCAGCGCCTCGCCAAAAAAAATGACGTCAGGCTTTAAAATGCCCCCGCATCTTTTGCAGACAGGCACTTCGCGTTTATCAGGATTCATCGAGATGATTTTTTCAATCGGAAAACGGGCGCGACAGTCCAGGCAGCGCGCCGTGCGGGCATTTCCGTGGAGTTCAAACACCCGGGCCGGGTTGCTTCCCGCCTTCTGGTGGAGGCCATCGATATTCTGGGTTATGACGCAGTCCAATTTGCCCAGCTTCTCCAGTTCGGCAATCCCCCGATGAGCCCTGTTAGGCGCGGCATCGGTCAACAGACCGCCCGACAGCAGCAGCTCCCATTGCTTCCGTCTTGTTTCGCTGCTTTTAATGAACTTGTCGATCGTAAAATCATCCGGATCAAACTTCGTCCAGATCCCTCCGGGGCTCCGGAAATCAGGAATCCCCGACTCCGTGCTGATCCCGGCGCCGGTGAAGGCCACGACCCGCTTCGCCTTCACGATCATCTCCGCAACCATGTCCAGTTTTTTTTCCTGTTCCCGATCGAGCATAACCCCCATCTCCCGCCTTTGCGCACCATCGCCTGTGCGGTCCATATATCCGAGACCGGTAAGAAAACACAACAAAAAAAACCGATTCCGGAAATGCCGCGTCTTCATCGATGGGCAATAGCCCCGAAAACAGAAATTCTTTCCTTTTGCAGACAATTTTTCGGATAATTTCTTGACACGTATCAATGCTTTTGGTTATATGCGGCTAAGAGACGCGTAGTACGGAACTGTTTTCCCCTGAAAATTGCACCCTCATCGGCGAAGGGAACCCGGACGGGATTGGCCATGATCGAATATGCCCTGAAAATTATAAAAACCCTCCGCATTCTGGACGTCCTCGATATCGCCATCATCTCTTTCATGATTTCGGCAATCCTCATCTGGTTCAAGGATCGGGCGTCGCGTTTTGTTTTTTTGGGCATCACCCTCCTGGGCCTGATTTATATCCTTGCCCGTTTCTTCGAACTCTATCTTACTACCGTCTTTCTCCAGTCTTTCTTTGCAATCCTGCTGTTCGTCCTGGTCGTCATTTTCCAGGAAGATCTGCGTCGTTTTTTTGAACGTCTCGCAATGCTCGGCCGTTTCCGAAAACTGTTCTCCCCGGCAACTCCCTTCAACGAAAGTGCGGACATCCTGGCGGAAACCGCGGCCGACTTTGCACGCAAGAAAATAGGCGCCTTGATCGTTATCCAGGGAAAAGATCCGCTTGACCGCCACCTTACCGGCGGCAACGAGCTGGCGGGAATCATCAGCAAGGCCCTGCTCGAAAGCGTTTTTGATCCCCATTCATCGGGCCATGATGGCGCCGTTCTTGTCGAAGGCAATAGAGTCATGCGTTTCGGCTGCCATCTTCCTCTTTCGACGAATGCCTCCGAACACGGCAACCTGGGTCTCCGGCACACCGCGGCGCTGGGCCTCTCGGAGCGATCGGATGCCATCTGCATCGTTGTCTCCGAGGAAAGCGGCAGCATTTCCCTTGCCAGCGGCGAGCAGATTCGAAAAATTGCCAATGCCTCCGCCCTGCGAGTTGAACTGGACGCCTTTTTCGAGAAAAACGGGGCACTGTCCAAACAAAAGCCCTTCGTCAGATGGCTCAGGGAAAATCAGCGCGAAAAGGTCATCGCCATCGTCCTGGCCTGCATCCTCTGGGTTGTCTTCGGCTATCAGCGGGAAACCGTCCGGCGGGAGTTTGCCGTCCCGATAGAATACATCAACGCGCCGATGGAACTGGTGCTGGAAGAGCCCAAAATCGCGGAAGCCAGCGTCATGCTGATGGGGCATGCCCAGGCGTTTCAACTGCTGAATCCCGCCGACCTGAAAATATCGATCGATCTTGACAAGATCCATCCGGGAAAGCAGGAGATATTTCTGACGGGGAAAATGGTCAAAAACGCTTCCAATTTGAGCATTACGAGCATATCGCCGGAGAGGGTCGTCGTGTCCACCTCACGCCTCCTTCCGGTTAGCGTGCCCATCGAAGCGCTTACCGACAACAAACCGCCTCCCGGACTTGAGGTGGAGTCGATTACGGTGACGCCGAGGGAAGCGCGGGTGCTGATTCCCAAGCGTCTCAGCGGCAAACGGATCAGAATCATCACCGACCCGGTTGACTTGTCGCAACTGGATGTTCAGAGGGCCTTCACCCCCTCGCTTCGTTATCCCAAGGAAATCCGTTTTGTTGGCGGCAAACCGCCGGTGGTGCGAGTGGTCGTCAAGACCAGGCAAGTTTCCCAGACAAGAAGCCGCTGAACCAGCAATTGTGAATCATTACTGTTTTGCGGCAGCAGAAAACGGCAATCCAATGGATGAAGTTTCGGGCAGTCTTCAAACCTGCTTGAGGCTGTAAACAGAAACGTTCAATAACCTTAAAAGAAAGGGGAATTTTGTATGAAAAAAGTTGTTCGCATTTTGTTGATCAGTGCCTTTATCATGGGAATGGCGGTGGCTCCCGTCCTCGCCAAAACGGTATGGAACGCCAATTCAGTATGGCCGCCCAAGAATCTCCACAGCGTCGGCCTTTCAGATTTCGCCGAGAAGGTGAAAGCGGCGACCAACGGCGACCTGGAAATAGTGGTCAGCACCGGCGGCGCCCTGGGCTACAAGGGGCCGGACCTGCTGAAGGCCGTTCGCGACGGTCTTCTTCCCGTCTCCGACATGCTCATCAGCGGCGTCGCCGGAGATGAGAAGTCCTTCCAGATCGTCACCCTTCCCTTCCTCGTGCGGGATTCCGACGAGTTGAAGCTTCTTTTGGACATCTCCCGTCCGTACTTTGACAAAAGCGCCCGGAAGTGGGGGCAGAAAATCCTCTATATCGCCCCGTGGCCCGGCGCCGGACTCTGGACCAAGAAAAAGATTACCACCCTTCAGGAACTCAAAGGTCTGAAAACGAGGACCTACGACAAAAACGGCGCCCTCGTGATGGAAGCGGTCGGCGCGACGCCATTCGCGCTTCCGTTCAGCGAGGTGTATACATCGCTGCAGACCGGCCTCATCGATTCCGTCATGACCTCGACGCCAACGGCCGTTGACGGCAAGTTCTGGGAAGTTCTCAAATACTTCGAGCCCCTCAATATCACCATCGCGACCAACATGGTTACCGTCAACCTGAAGGCATTCAACAAGCTTCCCAAGGCACAGCAGGATGCGATTTTAAAGATAAGCAAAGAGATGGAAGGCGTCATGTGGGCAAACGTCAAAGCCTGGGACAGGGAACAGGAAGCGATCAGCAACAAGAACGGCATCGAAACCGTTAAGCCGTCCACCAAACTGGTGGGCGAGCTGGAAAAAATTACCGAAGGCATCCGCGCCGAATGGCTCAAGAGCGCTCCGGCGGACGGCAAAAAGATTTACGACGAGTTCATGAAGAAGGTAAAGCGCTAAAGGAGCCCGTTAACTCATCATTTTTTGTCAGAGACAGGATCGGCAAACCGGAAAATTGTCAACGCGCCTGCCGGTCTTGTCTCTCATAATCAGAGCTGCCGGATAAACGGGCGCCGGATTGATCGCCCTGTGCCGAAAATCGCAGAAAGGTTTATCCATGAAAAAAATTATCACCCTGATTGACAGGCTTTCCGGATTCGGCGGCGGAATTTCCGGTCTGCTGATTGCCATTGCGCTGATAATAGTCGTTTCGGAAATCGTCACAAGATCCCTTCTCGGAAAAACCATATATATTTCAGACGAGTATTCGGGATACCTGATGTCGATGCTGACCTTTATGGGGCTTGCCTACACGTTGCGGGAACGTGGACATATCCGGGTTCTGGTAATGACGCACCTGTTGCAGGGAAAGAGGCGGACTATTTACAACATGGCCTGTTCGTTTGTCGGAATTCTTTTCAGCATGGCGCTTACCCGCTATACGTATGTCTTTTTCTGGGATTCCGTCGTCAATAAAACACAGTCGATGCAGATTACGGAAACCTATATGGCAATTCCGCAGATTTTCCTGCCCATTGGTTCATTTTTTTTCATGCTTCAGTTTTTTTCCGAATTTCTCAAGGGAATAGCCATATTACGAAATGACACGGAAGGTCTTGCAATCATGGAGGAAACCGATGATCTGGGGCGATAGCGCAAACAGCGGAGCAAGTCCCTATACTGATTTTATTCAAGAGGAGAATGCCCGGTGAACATCGATACAGGAACAGTTTCCGCAGTCATTATAGGCCTGCTGGTCATTTTTCTGGGAGGATCGATCTGGATTGGGGTCGCCCTGTTTCTCGTCGGCATGGGGAGTTTTTTTATCTTCACAGACGTTTCCTTTGGCTCCATCCTGGCCAATATCGCCTGGAACAACACCAGCGGCTCGGCAATGATGGCGCTGCCCTTTTTCATCTGGATGGGGGAAATTCTCTTTCGCAGCAGTATTTCGGAAAATCTTTTTCGAGGGCTGTCTCCGTGGATGGATTCCATTCCGGGGCGACTCATCCATGTGAATATCCTCGCCTCCACCTTCTTCGCCGCCGTCAGCGGCTCTTCTGCCGCCACTACCGCAACGGTCGGCAAGATAACCATCCCCGAGCTGGAAAAACGGGGTTACGATCACAGCCTGTCGGTGGGATCGCTCGCCGGAGCGGGGACCCTGGGCTTCATGATCCCGCCCAGCATGATGATGCTTGTTTACGGGATAATCGGGGATGTCAGCATCGGCAAACTCTTCATCGCCGGCTTCCTGCCCGGCTTCCTGATCGCCTTCTTGTTCAGCGGCTACATCATCCTGCGCTGCCTGATCTCGCCTGAACTGGCGCCGGGAAGCGCGGAGAGCCACACCTGGAAGGATCGCCTTGTCGCGATACCGGCCATCATGCCGGTAATCATTCTTGTGCTTTTCGTGCTGGGCAGCATCTACATGGGATGGGCGACGCCAACGGAGGCAGGGGCCATCGGCGTCATCGGCGCCCTGTTTTTCGCTCTTGTCACCGGAAGCCTGGACTGGAGCATTTTCAGAACCAGCATCAGCGGCACGGTCAAGACAAGCTCGATGATCATGCTGATCGTCATGGGGGCGGCCTACCTTTCGAACGTCATCGGCTACATGGGGATAACCCGCGCCCTGACAAGGCAGGTAACCGAAATGGGACTTTCCCCCTATATGCTGATTGTCATTCTGACAGTTCTTTACCTCATTCTCGGCTGCCTTATCGACGGATTTTCGATGATCGTCATGACAACGCCGATCGTCGTCCCATTGATCGAGGCGGCAAAATTCGACACGGTCTGGTTCGGCATCTACCTTATCCTGATGATCGAGCTCGCCCAGATAACGCCGCCGGTCGGCTTCAATCTGTTTGTCATCAGCGGTCTGAACAATGACAGCCTGGGGAAAATCGCCAAAGCGGCTTTTCCCTTTTTTCTGATCATGCTGCTGGCAGCCGTCCTGTTGACGATATTCCCGGAAATAGCCCTCTATTTACCGAACAGGATGATCGGCAAATAGCGTCCTTCTGCCACTCTGCCTGTGGGGAGGCGGAAAAATAGAAGCGGCTCAGGGTAAGAGAAAAGATATTCCTGCTTGCGCAAAGGAATCGGATATGAAGAAAATCGACATCAACTGCGATATGGGCGAAAGTTTCGGCGCCTACACCCTCGGTATGGACCGTGAGGTCATCAAATATATAAGTTCGGCAAATATTGCCTGCGGTTATCACGCCGGCGACCCCCAGGTCATGAATAAAACGGTGAGACTGGCGCGGGAAAACGGGGTAGCAGCAGGCGCGCACCCCGGGTACCCCGATCTGGTCGGATTCGGAAGGCGCAACATGGATTGCGCCCCCGCGGAGGTTCGCGACTTTGTCATCTACCAGGTAGCCGCGCTAAATGGTTTCTGCGGCCTGCACGGAATAAAAATGCAGCATGTAAAGCCGCACGGAAATCTCTATAACATGAGCGTCGGCAACGAAACTCTTTCCCGGGCAATTGCGGAGGCAATCGCCGCGGTAGATAGCGATCTTATCTGGGTAGTCCTCGGCGGCGCCCACTCCTCCCTTGCGAAGAAAATCGCCTCTGAAACAGGGATCAGGGTCGCTTTCGAGGCGTTTCCCGACCGCACTTACGATCCTGACGGAAAACTTACCTCGCGAAGGCTCCCCGGCGCTGTTATCGAAGATCCTAAACGGAGCGTTGAACAGGCCCTGCGGATGGCCATCGATGGCGAGATAGTCGCGGTTGACGGCTCCCGGCTGCAGATGGAAATCCACACCCTCTGCCTGCATGGCGACAACCCCTCCGCGGTCCAGCATACCCGCGCCATCAGACAGGCGCTGGAGGCCGAGGGCATTGGGGTCAGGTCTTTAAATTAAGCGTTTTGGAAACTATGCCTCATCTTTTTGACGAACCGCACTTCAGACTGAGCGGGGACCGGGCGCTGCTGGTTGATTACGGCGAGGGCATCGATCTTTCCGTAAACGAAAAAGTACTCGCAATCTCTTCGCTGGTTCGCCAGAATCCTCCCAGGGGGGTACAAGCCGTTGTGCCTGCTTACCGCTCCTTTGCTGTTCTTTACGATCCCCTCCTGACAGAACCGGACATATTGAAAAGGGAAATAAGCAGCATCGAAAATTACCACAACAACGCGCTCCGGCCGGAAATGCAGATTGTTTCCATTCCCGTCTGCTATGGCGATGAATGGGGACCAGACATCGACATCGTATCATCGCATACGGGGCTCAAAACCGAAGAAATCATCCATATCCACTCCTCCCGCGAATATCCCGTTTACATGATCGGCTTCACACCGGGGTTCTGTTACCTCGGAGGGATGGACGAAAGACTGAAAACTCCCCGCCGGGAAACGCCGCGCGTCAGTATTCCCGCCGGCTCCGTGGGAATAGCGGAGATGCAGACCGGCATGTATCCCGTCGAAAGTCCCGGTGGATGGCAGATAATCGGTAAAACGCCGCTAAGGCTGTTCGCCCCGGAGAGAGAAAACCCTTTTCTTTACAAGGCGGGCGACCGCATCCGCTTCGAACCCATATCTATGAATGAATTCAAACGTTTATATGAAAAGGAACGCTCCTGATGGATCTTTTTATCGTCAAAAACCCAGGAGCGCTCACGACCATCCAGGATCTCGGCCGTTTCGGCTTTCTCGACAGAGGAGTTCCCCCTTCCGGAGCGCTTGACTCCTTTGCCTGTCGCATCGCCAATCTGCTTGTCGGAAATCAGGAAAACATGGGCGTTCTGGAAATAACGGTCATGGGACCCCTTTTTGAGGCGATGGCGGCGGCCGATATCGCGATTGCCGGCGCGGAAATGGGAATGACGATCAACAAAAGTCCAGTCCCGGCGTGGCGTTCCATATGGATAAAAAAAGGTGATGTCATCAGGATTCCCCGAGCGGAAAAGGGATGCCGGGCCTATCTTGCGGTGAACGGCGGGTTTGCTGCGCCGGTTGTCATGGGAAGCCGCTCCACTTTCGTCCGGGCCGGCTTCGGCGGCTTCCAGGGACGGGCGCTGGTGAAGGGGGATATATTGAAAAAGGGCAAAGCCGCCCTGCTGGAGCGGCCGCGCCTCCTCCCTCCTGAATTTATTCCGGAATATCCAAAAGAGATCGTATTGGGGGCAATCCCGGGACCGCAGGCGGACTCCTTTAAGCGCGCGCTCAACCTATTTTTTACAGCAAGCTTTGAGGCAACGGCGCAAAGCGACCGAATGGGATACAGACTTAGGGGACCTCTGATCGAGCATGACCCGGATGCGCCCAAAAGCATTATAACCGAGCCTGTTGTGCCGGGAAACATTCAGATTCCTGCCGATGGCCAACCTATCATTCTACTGGTGGAACAGACAACCGGGGGCTACTCTAAAATCGCCACCGTCATCACAGCAGATATCAAGAAAGTGGCCCAAGCCCTGCCCGGCAGCATTGTAAGATTCGCACAGACCTCCATCGAGGAGGCACATCGCCTCTACCGGGAGGAGGAAAACCGTTTAGAAAAAATACGCGCACTTTTCCGTTGAGATGTCATAGCGCTGCGTTCACCGTCCATTCTTACATAAAACTGTCTGCATAGCCGCCAGTCCCCGGATGGCAGGCAAATCTTCAATTATCTTCTCCACTTTATTAATTTAGAATAACCGGATTGATACGATCAGCAGAACGATGCCGATTATGATTTGAAAGCCCTTTATCACTGCCCAGCCTTCAGACCGTATTTTTTTAGCTTATAGCGGAGCATCCTTTCGCTGATGCCCAAAAGCGCGGCCGCGCGGCTTTGATGATCGCCGGTTTTTTCCATCGCGTCGGCAATCAACTTTCTTTCCAGCTCCTCAACCGATTGACGCAGAGCCCCATCCTCCGTCCTTTTTCCCCCGTCCGTTTCTTCGATTCCCTCGCCAAAAGGAAGATCGGCAACGGAGATAACATCTTCCCGGGCAATAACGACCGCTCTTTCTATGATGTTTTCCAGTTCCCGGACGTTTCCGGGATAGTCGTATTTGAGCAGCATGTCCAGCGCCTCGCTGCTTGTCCCCTCAATTTCCCTGGAGTTTTCCCTGGCATAGCGAACAAGAAAATGGTCAATGAGCGGCGGGATGTCCTCCTTACGTTCCCGAAGCGGCGGCAACTGCATTGTAACGACATTGAGCCGGTAGAAGAGGTCTTCCCGAAACCCTCCGCCCTTCGCCATCTTTTCCAGATCGCGGTTGGTCGCGCTTATCACCCGGACATCGGCATGGAGGGTCTGGTTTCCGCCGAGCCGCTGAAACTCCCGCTCCTGCAAAAACCGCAGCAGCTTCACCTGCACCTGCGGCGACAGCTCGCCGATTTCATCGAGAAACAGCGTTCCTCCGTCCGCCTCCTCGAACCGGCCAATCCGCCGGGCGGCAGCCCCGGTAAACGCCCCTTTTTCATGACCAAAGAGTTCGCTCTCCAGCAAATTCTCATTCAAGGCGCCGCAATTTACGGCAATGATCCTTCCGTCCGACCGCGGGCTCAGATTGTGAATCAGGCGGGCGAAAAGCTCCTTGCCCGTTCCGCTTTCTCCCTGCAAGAGGATCGTCGCCCTGCTTGCCGCGACCCTCCCCGCCATATTGATCAGGGCCTCCATCTTCTCGTTGCGGAAGACTATTTTATCGGTGGAAATGCCCTTTTGTCCGAGATGCTCCCGGAGAATTTCATTTTCCCTGATCAAGGTCCGCCGTTCCGAAACGCGTTCCACCAGAAGCAGGAGTTCATCGAATTCGACCGGTTTCGTGATATAATCCAAGGCGCCTGCTTTCATCGCCTCCACGGCCGTCTCGATCGTCCCGAATGCGGTTATGAGCACTACATCGATCTCGGGATTTATCTGTTTGACCGACTGAAGAACCTCCATCCCGTCCATTCCGGGCATTTTATAATCGAGCAGCAGCAGATCATAGTGCCCATCCTTGACCTGCTGAATGGCCAGTGGCCCGTTTTCCGCTTCGCCGACCGAGTGCCCCTCCTTTTTCAGGAAATCCCTCAACATCTCGCGCTGGGAACGACCGTCATCAACAACCAGTATATTAAGTTTTTTCATTATCTTGCAGCCACCCTCTCATTCAGCCTTTCCGTCGGCATAAATATCTCGAACACTGTCCCCTCCCCTTTTTGGCTTCTCACCCGTATCTCTCCCCCATGCCCGCGGATTATTTCGTGGGCCAGAGAAAGACCGAGACCAAGCCCCTTTTCCTTTGTCGTGTATTCGGGATTGAAAATCCTTTCCACCTCTTCCGCAGTCAATCCGCATCCCGTATCGGTGATGACGATTTTCACCAGCCCTTTTTCCTCATTGCGGATCGCAAGGGTTACGTCTCCCGCGCCACTAATCGACTCAACGGCGTTTTTAACGAAATTCAGCAGCGCCTGCTGGAGTTTGTCCATATCCATCGGGATCACAACCGGAATATCCTGCCAGTCGGCATGAATGCTGACACCCTTCTCGGAGGCTTCCGCGGAAATCAGATTGACAATCTTCTGTAAAACATCCTGGACGGCACTTTCCCGCAGTTCCAGACGCCGGCTTTTGGAAAAGGTCAAAAACTCCTCGATGATTCCATTCAGACGCCTGATTTCGTCGCGGATAACCGTTGTTATCGCATCAAATTCCCTCTTCTCTTCCAGTTCAGAGGGGGGAAATTCCCTTTTCAGGCGCTGGCTCGCCATGCTGATTGCGTTGAGCGGATTGCGGATATCATGAGCGACCCCGGCGGCAAGCATCCCCAGGGAAGAAAGTCTTTCAGCCTTTTCCAACTGTCGGGTCATCTCAACTACCCGCGCCAGGTGCCGATTCTGATTATGGTAAAGAAGCCACAGCGAAAGCAGGGTAATGGCGATCACAAAAACAAGAAACAGATAGACGTTCTTCCTGTTCTCAAGCAAAATTTTATCGGTATTTCCCCGATCGAGCCCGAGAATGACAACGCCCAGGATATCTTTCCCAAGGTGGAACGGGGACACTATTTCCTGCACGCTGTCTTCGCCGCTGCTTGTCTTCCTGCTTGCAAAATTCCTGGCGCCGGAAAGAATGCCGCTTATCAGCAAATTGTCCGGCTCTCCTTCGCCCTGGCCGTACCCGATACTGCCGAGATGGTGACCTTTGCTGTCCCGTATGGCGAGGTAGAGGAGCCCCTGACCTTTTCCCAGTTTTTCCAGCGCCCTTTCAACGGAAGCCCTTATCCCCCAATAACGCATGCTCTCCCGATCGAGGGCAAGAATAATGGTGCCGCTCTCATCTTTGCGGCTCATGGCGATAAATCCTATCTTCTGCTGACGATTCAGGGTGTTCAACCCTTTAATAAGAACCGCCGTGCTTTGTTTTATGTTTTTATTCTCGGGAACCTTCGCCGACAGATTTGCGGTGACCGGTCGACTCTGGAAAATCACATCTCCCCCGGCATCAAGGACTGCGACCAGCCAGATGTTCCTTTCCCGTGCGAATTGGCGGATATACGAACCGCTTATATGTTCCTTTTTCCAGTGGTTGTCTATATCCCTGCCGAGCGCAATTATCTTTTCCGTCAGCAGCGTATCAGGAGAAAAAATAGGCTCTTTCAGTGAAAATTTGACGCTTCCCGCAGTTTTCTGAGAGGCCGCGATCATGTTCCTCAGATTCTCCTCGGTCAGCTTTTCCAGCACCCCGACAACCCGCCTGCCCTGATCTTCGATAAATCCGGTCAGCATCCGTTCACTGCGCCGCATATCGATCAGGCCCATTGTCATGATAAGGACAATAAAAATGGCGCTGACCAGAACAACAGCGAAAGGCTGGATGAACATGAGCTTGAAACGGGAAGTCCCCCGCAGACGGGCAATATTTTCTTCAGGATTCATAAAAACTTTCCCTAAAATTAATTTTACCCCCACACAACCGCCGATGGTTAATCATATAAAGGGGGGAAAAAGATATTTCGACATTTTTGTCGAATCAGGACAAAAAGCCCCTTGCTTCTCAAATGACTGTTATTATTTATTTTCACTGCCATTAAACCATTCCGGGGCGACATTTGTTGCCTCCATCCTGCGGGAGCTGGCATCGTTATTGAAACTATAATTATCAGTTATTACAATGACTTCATGATAATGTCTGCCAGTGGCACATTTGATGCATCATCATTTCACGAAAACGGATGCTGACTGATCGCGGGCACGGCCGGTCGGCAATAAGATAGAAACGGGAAGCCGCAGGGCTTTCCACTCCTGAATGAGGGGGGGCTTTTAGCCTCCCCTTTTGCTATTGCCCCCGACTCCGGCATTGGCAATCTTTACCCCCATACAAAAAATACCCGTCCACGATAAAACCGTTTCCCGGAGGGGCGACTCCCCAATGCCCAATAATCGTCTCCGTTAACTTTTTTTCTGCCTTTGGGCGGCTGAATCCTTCATCGACCGCCATTGCTCCATTCTTTCCCTGATGATCTTCTCGTAGCCCCGCTCTGTCGGCCGATAGAAGCGCCCCTTTTCACCACGGAGTTCGTCGGGAAGATATTCCTGGGGGACAAAGGCGTCCGAAAAATCATGGGCGTAGAGATATCCCTTTCCATAACCCATCTCCTTCATCAAGCCGGTGGGGGCATTGCGGATATGCATCGGCACGGGGAGCGCCCCGGTTTTCTCTATGGCCTGTCCGGTTCTGCCGTAACACTCATAAAGCGCGTTGCTCTTTGTCGCCGTCGCAAGATAAACAGCCGCCTGGAAAAGCGCCAGTTCACCCTCGGGTGAACCGAGAAAATGGTACGCCTGCATTGCATCCACTGCCACGCCCAGCGCCCGGGGATCGGCATTTCCTATATCCTCGGACGCAAAGCGGATCATTCTTCTGACCAGATAAAGGGGATCCTCGCCTGCCATGAGCATCCGCCGCAGCCAGTACACCGCCGCGTCCGGGTCGCTGCCCCGGAGGCTTTTGTGCAGCGCCGAGATCAGATTGTAGTGTTCTTCCCCGGCTTTATCGTACAAAAGCGCCTTCTTTTGAATCGCCCTCTCGACAACGGCCTGGGTGATCCGGCCTTCGCCTTCCGGGCCCTGGCCGGCAAGCGAGGCAGCCGCTTCGAGATTGTTAAGCGCGGTCCTGGCGTCGCCATCCGCGGAATCGGCGATGTACAGCAGGGCTTCAGGATCGATTTCCAATCTGAGGGAACCCAGCCCCCGCTCGCCGTCATTCAGGGCGCCTCTGATTATCCCGGAAAGTTCCTCGATAGTGAAAGGCTTGAGGGTGAGAACCCGCATCCTGGACAGCAGGGCAGAGATGACTTCAAACGAGGGGTTCTCCGTAGTCGCGCCGATCAGGGTTATCAGGCCGCTTTCGACGTGCGGCAAAAATGCATCCTGCTGAGCCTTGTTGAAGCGGTGGATCTCGTCCACAAAGAGAATCGTCCGTCGGCCGCTGAGGCGGAGCAATCCGTCTGCCTCCTCAACTACAGAGCGTATTTCCCTGACCCCGGAGAGAACAGCGGAAAAACTTATGAAATGAGATTTGGTCTCGTTGGCCAGTATTCGGGCCAGGGTTGTCTTCCCCGAACCGGGCGGCCCCCAGAAGATTATTGAAAAAAGACGATCCTCCGCAATCGCCCTTCTCAGAAGCGTGTCGCCCCCGAGGAGGTGCCCCTGGCCGAGGTAGTCATCAAGACTCCGCGGACGCATCCGGTCGGCAAGCGGGCGGTTGCCTGTTTCCGGTTTTTTTTTATTGAACAGCTCCTGTTCCACTCTTGATCCTGTTTATAATTACGGTTTGGAAAGCAACCCCCTATGACGTCGGTACCAGAGATTCGGGAAAAGGCGATAAAACAGGCGGGAAACCGGGCCGATGTACTCCCTCGTCCGGCGGTCAAACTGAGTGGCGTTAATGATCTGTTCCCTTATCCCCTCCCGACTGCGCTCTTCGTTGAATATCTTGTACGCGCAGTGAAAAATCGGGCTGTACATATTGCGTTTTTCCAGAAACTTGTGCACGTTCAAAATGGTATTGGGGCCTTCCGGCTTTCCGTCTATCCTCTTGAGCACGTTGAGGTGGGTCTCAACGGGATTGCCGTTGAACATCTCGTAGAAATAGGCTCCGTAGCGGTGATTTTTACTGGCTTCGGACGCAAGGGTCACATACATGTCGCCGACGCCCGCCTGACTCTGAAAGGCCTGAAAGCTGCCGCCCAGAATCTTTGACAAAGAGCGTATCTCCACGCCGGAGCGCGAGAAAATAGTTCCGGGAATCGAATCGCCCAGGGCAAGGCAATCGGTTACCCCCTTCAAGTTTGCCACGATGTTCTTGAGCGCCCCACAGGCCTCCGCCCCCACTATATCAAAGTTATATAGAGAGGTAAGCTCCCGGCGATTGGCCCCGAGAAACTCCTTGCGGATGGTGGCGCATATCTGCTTCGGGCCCGCTACGGTAAGACAGACGGGATTCCCCAGCGCCACATCCATGTCAAAAAAAGGCCCCCCCACCGAAACAATCGATATCTTTTCGCTCATTCGGGAAAATCGATTGGCGATAAGCTGCGAGGGCGTTATAAGCTGGCAGACTGTTTCAACCGCGGAAAGGCCCTTTATCGCTGAAATAAAACATGTATTTGTTGTCTTGCGCTGGAGGATCGGTTCAATCTGATCAAGAATCTCGGACAGACGATCCATCGTGACGGAAAGAAAAATAAAATCGCTCTCGTCAACAACCCTGTCGAGATCATTCGTTGCCTTGACCAGCGGGGAGAGACGCGGCGCCATATCCATGCCGCCGAGACGCCGGGCAATGTCCTCAGTGAGATGCCTCGGATTCAGGTGCTCCCGGTTGATGGTCCGACAGAAATCCGCATCCTTGTAATAGATCGCAACACGCTTGCCGTCCCTGCCAAACTTGTACGCAAAGGCCGTCCCCAGACGTCCCGGCCCGATAATCGCAATCCTGCTCGCATCTAATGGATCAATCAGCATTTATCTTTTTTCTTTATTTCCTTTCAAATTCAGTCCGCCATGACCTCGCGGGCAATCACAAGACGCTGCACCTCTGAGGTTCCCTCATAAATGGCGGTTACCCGGGCGTCGCGGTACAGTCTCTCCACCTTGTACTCCTTCATGTATCCATAGCCGCCATGGATTTGCAAGGCCCTGTATGCCGCCCGATTGGCCATCTCGGAGGCAAACAGCTTGGCTATCGACGCTTCCCTTGTAAAAGGCCCCCCCTTATCCTTTCTTTCCGCCGCCGCCAGCGTAAGCCAGTGGGCCGCCTCGATCTCGGCGGCCGTATCGGCAATCATCCACTGAATTGCCTGAAACGAACCGATATTCTTTCCGAACTGTTTTCGCGTTTTTGCGTATTCGACAGCCTCATGGAGGCAGGCCCTCGCAATTCCCAGGGACTGCGAGGCAATGCCGATCCGTCCGCTGTCAAGGGCCACCATCGCAATTTTGAATCCCAATCCCTCTTTGCCGATGAGATTTTCTTTGGGAATAACACAGTCATCAAAAAGGAGTTCGACTGTGTTGGAGGCGCGCAGTCCCATCTTGTCTTCCTTGCGGCCGATTTTAAAGCCGGGCATGTCCGGAGTGACGATGAAAGCGGACAGTCCCCGGTTCGATTTTTCGGCGCCCGTCCGGGCAATCAGGATAATAGCGCCGGCATAACCCGCATTCGTTATGAAGACCTTGGAACCATTTACCAGATAGTGATCCCCCCGGTCCTCGGCGCGGGTTGTCATGGACCCCGGGTCGGAACCGGCATCCGGTTCGGTAACGGCAAAAGCGCCGATAATTTCTCCGCTGGCCAGCGGCATCAGATGGCGCCGCTTTTGTTCTTCATTCCCATATTTAAAGATCGGATCTGAGGAAAGGTTCGTCACCGACATCGTCACTCCCGTTGAAGCGCAGGCATAGGAAATCTCCTGAAGGGCCAGGCAATAGCTCACCGCACCGGCGCCGGCGCCATCGTATTCAGCGGGAATCATCATTCCCAAAAGCCCCAGCTCCCCCATTTTTTTAATTGCCGCCTCCGGAAAAATCTCTTCCTGCGACCATTTTCCGGCAAACGGCTCAAGCTCTTTTCTGGCAAAATCACGCGCCATGAGCCGTATCATCTCTTGTTCCTGGGTCAATTCAAAAGCCATCGTTCCTCCTCCAATTCAGGGGACATAAATGATAACAAGAAGTTCAGCCGGTTCTGAATAAGGATTGCTCAGTTTGTGGCGCAAACCGGAGTTGAAATGGATGCTTTCCCCTTTGGAAAGTTTCGTTACATTTTCTCCGACCTGGACGGTAACGGCGCCACTCAGGACATATTCAAACTCCTCGCCTTCATGGTGGTACTCCACCCCTTTATGCTCGGTGTTTGCATCCACATTCACCAGGTAGCCGCGCAGGTGCTTGTCTGTCCCCGGCTTGCTTATCACCGTATAGGCATAGGAATCGACTCTCATCTTGTGCCCCTTGGTCCGCCTTTTGGGGGCGCGGCCCTTGCCATCGGGCTCCGGCTCATCCATGTTCATTTTCAGCGCACGGCTTAACTGAAGGACAAGCGACACGGGCGGCACGCTTCTTCCCTCTTCAATCGCACTTAAATTCTCATGAACATATCCCGTCTCCAGGGCAAGATCCTCGATGCTGATCCCCATCTTTTCGCGGGCACCCTTCATGCGATGCCCAAATGATGATTTTTCCGGTTTTTTTACTGCCTTCTTTGTTGCCATATACGCTCCCCCCTTTATTTATTATCCGCTCAAACATCGGACAAACCTTAGATCAAGGCACATGAGCAATTGGAAATACAAGCAACTGCAATGAACATTCTCGATGCCTGTTCTCAATGCGGGTTTGACTGATATAACAATTGCATTGATTATACCAACTCTTTTTTGTCAAGCTTCCTCCATAGATGCCCGTCCGGACGCAATGGCCAGGACGCGTCGCCCATTGCGAGACAAAAGGAGTCCTTCAGGACATTGCATACAGTATTTTCCCGGCATCGCTAAAATCATAGCTCCCCAGGTGCGAGACGCGCCTGCGGAAAACGTCGCCCCCCAATTCCGCGACCAGCGCCTGAACACCCTTCTGAAAGAATACCGACTGATCGCAGATCATATCAAAGCGCTCCCTGACAACCGGGATAAAAGCGAGATTAAAGATGCTGGCCACCGCTTTTGTGGCAATGCCTGTATCCACCTCGCCCGAAAAAACGCCCAGTCCCGTTTCCATATGGGTGTAGACATCGTCATAATATCCGACGACAGACCCTGGAGAAATATTCAATCTCTTCAGATGAAAATCCGTAAGCAGGCGGGTGCCGGAACCTTCCTGCCGATTCAGAAAACGGATGCCGGGCCGAACCAGATCCTCAAAGCCCATTATATTGCGGGGATTCCCGGGGACAGTTAAAAGTCCCAGCTCCCGGTAGAACAGATTGACGACCACCGCCTTGACATGGGGCAGCAACTTTGCAAGGTACGGGACGTTGTATTCCCCGGTTTCCGGATCAAACAGATGCGACCAGGCTATGTCTGTAAAACCCCTGTCCAGCGATTCCATCCCTTCCGTACTGCCGGTATTCGCCGAAAATATGTAGAACTCCGGGTGAGACTTCTTAAGGCAGGTCTGGAGGATATCGAGAACGGGGTCATTGCTGCCCGATGCCAGCAGGGCGCCGGCAATTCTCTCCCTTTTCTTTTTTACCTGCGCCAATCCCTCCTTCGAATTATCCTCTATCCACTGATCGATCACCTTTTTCGGGAACAGCCACTTTCCGGTGAGCCTGGTTGCCGGAATTCTGCCCGCACGGATCAGTGCGTAAATCTGTTTCTCGTGGATATTCAAATAACTGGAAAGCTCTTTGGTGCTCATCATCTCTTCCGACATGGAACCCTCCCCAAATAAGCGGCAGCTCATCCTGCTCCCAGGAAAAGGCCATTTCAAAAATCATTGTTCCCTGACAGAGGCACGCAGGGATGGCCTCATAATTGCCGATAATCCGCAACTATCAGGAATGAATGGCTAACAGCGACAAGCAGACCGTAAATTCCCTGAACCGGCATTCGCCTGATTTATTGCTCATACTCCGCCCAACTGGTGGATGTTTCCCAGACTCTGACCCGAACAAGCCGCACCCCTTCGGCCAGAAGATATGGCTGTCTCCTGTCCCGGGCATATTTTTCGAGACCTTCCCGGGCTTGAGCAAATATCATCCGGGCAATCACCTCCGTCGTGGGGTCGGTGTCGTCAAAACCGATCACCCTGTCTCCGTATGCGTTTTTGAAGGTTTCATACAGGGGATCTTTGGTATTGATGCACATCGCGTGATCGAAAGAATCGAGAAACCCCCGCAAGGCAATCTTCAAAACCGAAAAATCACAAACCATGTCGTTTGCATCCAGCTCGTCGGCTTCGAGAACAAGCTCCACCTGGCGGGAATGGCCGTGCGGATATTTACAGTTATCACGATGCTTGGAGAGCATGTGTCCGCTCTCGATCTCTATGGTTTTACAGATGCGATAAGTCATAGCTACGCTCCCCTCCTGTTTCCGTAAAGCCGGATATGCAAGCGGTCGCAGAAACGAAAGCCATGCTCCTTGCAGACCGTAATCGTACTTTCGGCAGCATTTGTCAGCGAGGCCGAATCGACGCCCTCCGGCATCAGCAACACCCGCTCCGGCGGGATGTTTCGCTCCAGTTTTCTCAGCAGGGCCAGTATTTCCTCTACATCCGAGCTGGAACAGACGACGAATTTAAGCTGATAATCATAATGGTCAATCCATTCCCGGAGCACATCAGGCTGCAGGCGCTGCTCCTCATGCCTGCGGCGTACGGCATCCGCAACACCCGTTCCCGGGGTCGAGTTGGCAAGTTTGGGACTAAGAGACGCAAGCGTGCAGGCAATTCCGTTCGGGGCAAGCGTGGCGGCCGTTTCGATTGTCAAATGCCGGCCGCCGGCGACCAGCCGTTCGGCAAGAGCGTGGATGCCCATAGCCAGCATCGGTTCGCCGCCCGTAATTACGCAGAATCTGGTCGGATAACGGCGCACCTCCTCCAAGAGGTCGTCAATGGTTCGCTCCTCTCCCCTGGCGAACCGCGACGCATAAACCGAGTCGCACCAGCGGCAACGAAGATTGCAGCCCGCCGTTCGGATAAAAACCGAAGGTTGGCCGGTCAGCATTCCCTCCCCCTGGAGGGAATAAAAGGTTTCCGAAATGCGCATGCCTTCTTTCGCTATTTGCCTGGTTTCGCGGGAAGCGGCCCCTCCTGGGCATAAACAGTCAAATCCTTAACCCCCGCAATGATGAACGCCTCTCGGCGCTCCACGCAGGTTCCGCAGCGACCGCAATGGATATCTCCCCCCTTGTAGCATGACCAGGTATAAGAAAAGTCCACGCGCAGCTCCTTACCCCGTTTTGCGATCTGGGCCTTGTTCATGGCAATGAACGGACGGATCACCTCGATTTGCTTGTAAGTGCCCAACCGAATCGCCTCCCCCATTGAAGCCATAAACTCCTCCCGGCAGTCCGGATAGATTGCATGGTCGCCCAGGTGAGCGGCAATGACAATCCCCTCGGCCCCGACACTTTCGGCATACCCCGCCGCGATCGCCATCATGATGCCGTTGCGGAACGGAACCACGGTCTGTTTCATCGTTGCCTCTTCGTAATGCCCCTCGGGGATCTCTCCGCCTGATTTAAGGAGGTCTGAAGCGAACATATCGCCAATGAAATCAAGTGGAATGACGAAATGGAGTATTCGCAGTTTCTGACAGTGAAATGCGGCAAACGGAATCTCCCGGGCGTTGTGTTTCGCGCCATAATCGAAGCTCATCCCGCAGATGACGCGATATTTTTTAGAGGCGTCATAGAGCGCTGTTACCGAATCCATTCCCCCGCTTACGAGGATAACAACTTTTTGCTTTTTCATAGTTATGTATTTGTATTTGTTTTAATATAAATATTGACGCATTACCGGGGCAGATTCAGCATTTGCGATTTTCAAAATTTCCGGGCGGCAGCAAGGAGCGTTTTCTGGGTCGCTTCACTAAACCAGCAATCGATGAAAAACTCATTTTTAACCCGACCGTTTTTTTCGTAATTGTTCTTGATCTCTTCGAATCGATTCGTTTTTACTGCGGAAAACGCATGAGCGTCGAGGGTTGCAAGTCCGGCGATTTTCTCCAGCGCGGCGGCTTTCAACCGCTCCGTCGGATATGTTTCATCAATCAGTCCAATCTCTGCTGCGTCGGTTAAAGAGATGAACTCCCCGCCGTACAGCATTTCGGTTGCCGCCCGATCACCAACGATCTGACGCAAAATCATATCGGCGAGGTAGGGAACCGGAAGCCCCAGCCTGATTTCATTTAACCCTGTTTTTCTTGCTTCGGAGCAGGCAAACCGGTAATCGCAGACAAGCGCAAGGATGTTTCCGCCGGCAATCGCATGACCGGCCAGGACGCATGCAGACGGAAAAGGCAGTGTGTATAAATCAAGCGCAAGGTCATTGAATTTATAAAAAAAATCAGACAATTCCGCTCTGTTCATTGTTATCAGGGCCGGAAGGTCAAAGCCGATGGAGAAAAACTTTTCCCCACCGCACAAAAGCAGGCCACGCGCTTCCTTTCTGCTTTCCTGAATGTCTTTTGACAACTCCTCCACGAGTTCGAGATTTATCGCGTTTGTAACCCCGTTCGTCAAGGTCAGGATCGCAATATCCCCCTGCAGTTCTGTAACTATTTTGGCCACGGCGCCCTCCTGCTGCCTGAATTTTACCTTTCACTCAAAAATGCGTGCATAAATCGCTTATTTATAATGGTTCATCCTTCAGGTAAACTCTCTGAATTTATCTGGCGGTTTAGCATGCCAAGCGGCCGGACCGCAACCGATATTTTCCCTCAAACCACCAGCCCGCCAACCTGCTTAAGAAAAACACCTCTGCCTGTCGTAAAATGGTCCCCGCTCAAAAACGGGCACAATAATCAGCATTTCTTGGAAAAAGGGGTTCATCCGGTTATTGCATAGCTTCCTGTAGTCAGTAAAATGTCAGCCTCGACGAAAAAACAGGACTTCAATCTGTACTGAACATAATTCACGTATGCCGAAAGACATTGGAGTCATATCCGCATTTTTGTGGTCGGATTTTCATTGACCTACAAAAATAATTTTCATAAACTTCTTTCCCGTAAAAGCATATTTTTTCAAAAGTGTGTCGACAGGCGGATGACGGCGACAATTCCGAGAGCGCAAATGGGAAACGAAGACGTCGATACCATAATTAAATCTGCTGGCCCATGTGGTAGGGAGATCAAGATAGCGATTGAGGTAGGCGGGATGATTCTGACAGAAGGCAACTATCATGATGTTCGGTATATTTACGGATAAAACCATCGGGATTCTCTTGCTGGGTTTGATGGGGCTTCAAGGCATGTTCATGATGCTCTCACCGGGCTCCGTGCGGATTCAAAAACCGGAAGGCGGAATGACTGCCTGGATTTACAATATTTTCAATTTGGTCTTTTTGCTGGTATTGCCACCTCTTGTTGCATGCGGCTTAATTGGTCTGCCGGATGTTTTCCGGTGGACCCATTGGAACCTTCCGAGGGAAACAGCATTCTTCATCAGCCGGATTATCGGTGTGCCGGTTTATATTCTTGGGTGCATTTTAATCTACTGGAGCCGTGTCGTCATGGGAAAGAGTTTCCGCTTGGGTGCTGTTCGGCCCGGTCGGGAAGATCGTTTGGTAATTTCCGGTCCCTTTCAATACGTGCGTCATCCCATGTACACCGCAGTTATTCTTATGGCGATCGGATTGAGTTTTATAGGAAACTCCTGGTTCATTTTGGCGTTGGCCCTCACGTTCATTGTATTTATTGTCAGAGTCATCCCGATTGAAGAAGCGCAGTTGGAGGCGGCTTATAAAGATGAGTACCAGGACTTACGATCAATAACATGGCGATTGCTTCCTTGGATTTATTAAAAGACTTAATTCATTTCTTTCCGAGCAGACAACGGTTTGGGAAATTTTCTTATTGAGGTTTTTTATCGACAGCTTCCTGTAAGGCTTAAAATTATTTCTTTCGCCGAAATCCAAGCCTTCAAATACAACTGTTCAGTTTTGCTGATCGATCCAGATCATTGAATCCGGTCTGAAATGTGGAGGGCTGAATTGCGATTTTTTCCACTGAAGAAATAAGGTCTCCCTTCGTGATATTTATAAAACGTTACCCATCAAGAAAGCATGGATTTCCTTAATCATTGATTTTATTTCCCCGATAATTATGATATGCATGAATGACTCTGTGGCATCCCGTAGCCAATGGATATAGATGATCCATTATGTGAAGGCCGGTGTCAACGCATAATGGTTGAAAATTGCGGCATCGTCAGGAAAATATGCATCTGTTTGGAAATGACTCGTAATAAACCGAAGTAGGGCACATGCAGGTTTTTGAAAAAACGATCTCAGGAGAGACAAATGCTTGGATTGAAGCTTAGAGAAGAATTTCTCGGAGCGCACATGCCCGGAACTGCCATTTCGCTGCGTACAAGCGACAACCAAGGCGCCGCACAGAAGTCACCCGATTACATTCTGTCGATCACCTATCCGACGGCGGATGTCCAGACGGCCCTGAAGGCAATCAGCAAGAAACGCAGTGGCTGCCCTATTGTTTTGATGGGCGATCGTGGACGCGGCAAGTCGCACATCATGGCCGTCATGCACCATGCCATCCAGTCTCCTGATATAGTCGAGAATTGGCTCAAAGATTGGAGCGCAAGAAGTGGCAGTGATGAGCTCAAGTCTTTTGAGATGGTCAAGGGATACGTCCCTATTTCCGAACCAGTCCATAATCACGAATATCCAATGCTTTGGGATCTGCTGTTCGACAGGCATCCGAAAGGCGAATACTATCGCGGCCAGTTTGAAAGCATGACTCAACCGTTTCCGCCTCGAACACTCCTGGAAAAGATGTTTGTTGATAATCCAACTTGTTTGATTCTGGATGAATTCCAAACCTGGTATACCGGCCTGCCCGACAAAGACCCCAAGACGGGCCTGCTTGTCAAGCAGTATGCCTGCAACTTTGTTCAAATTCTTTCAGAGATAGCAAAAGATCGCCCGGAAATTCTTATTTTCGTCATTTCGGTCTTCAATAACCAGAACGACGCATTTCAGCAAGTCCACCGGCAAGGACCGGTTGTCATTGATTTTCGGGGGCCTTCTGCCAAACAGGACCGCCAGAAGCTTCTCCTGCATCGCCTGTTTGAGAATCGTCGCAACATTCCTGCTGCCGATATCACCAATACGGCTGGAGCCTATGCGGGTGAAAGATTCCGGTTGCTGCACACCAATGAATCTGATGCAGAAAAGGAACGTGTTCACCGTGAGGTTTTTTCCTGCTGGCCTTTTAGCCCTGAGCTGCTTGACCTTCTCGAAGATCACATCCTGCTTTCATCGGCGGCGCAAGAAACCCGGGACCTCATCCGCATCCTGGCGCAGGTATTTCGTTCCCGTGGTGATTCTGTTCCTGTTATTACGCCGTCAGATTTCTTTGTTGACGGAGAATCCGACGAGGTTCAGACCCTGGTTGACTCGATAGCTGTTCAGGCGGGGCAGGAAAAACTGCGGCAGATCGCCCAGCACAATCTTGAGGCTGTTCACGAAGCTGGGGTGCTCGCCCCCAATGCGCGTGAGATAGTGAGCGCCATCTGGATGCGCTCCATGTCTCCCGGGAAAAATGTCGGCGGCACTCCGGCGGCGTTGCACCTGGATATTACCAGAGAGGTTGCTATCGACGACAACGCATTTCAGGCGGAGTTGGCGTTGCTTATCGAAAACAGCGTCAACATCCATGGCGACGAGGCGCCCGGCGGCCCTCTATGGTTTGGGGTCAACGAAAATCCGCGGTCAAAGGTCCGTGCCTGCGCAAAGAATAATAAGCTCTGGCATATCGGCGCTGTCCCTACGGCGGGTCAGACGGTTTATCCTGGAAAGGACATCTCTCATATTCGCAAGACGCTGCGGCACATTTTTGTTTCTGAAACAACGCAACCTCCATCCCGCGTCATTATTCTCGGCCCTAACTGGAAGGATGATCCTTGGAGCGATGTGGATGATGCGGACAAGCCTTCCAAATGGGATAGGCCGGTTCTTTTGGTTATCCCTGATCTGATTGACGGCGGTCAGGCTGGTCTGAATTCATGCCTTGGCGTGTGGCTGGCCAAGCATGTCCAGAAGCGACGCAATACGCTCCGCTTCCTGCTTTCAGCGAGCGATACGCCAGGTCTGTATACTGACGACGAACTCATCTATTCTGCCCGTTGCAGCTACCTCTGCTCACCCGAGGGATGGGGTTCTGACATGACCTATAAGGCCCTGCTCCAGGATTTTGACCGTCCTCTTCGTCAATCCCTGAAATCTAGTTTTAACCGGTTTGCGGTCCTGCAAAAATGGGATTTTCAGCAACCACAGAACTGCGTGTTTGCTGTCGAGAAGATTTCCAAACAAGGCGGAGATATCCCGGCGGCTGTCGAAGCAAAAATCTTCTCGGATCTGTTTGACCAAACTGAATTCAAGAAATTCGTGCTCAAGCGAGCCAAAGATTCTGATTTTGTAGGCTCCCTGATGGACGATCTGACCGAGCCCCCTCCGCCTAACACAGGCGAAGCGATCCCCTTCCTGGGGGAAATCAAGATATATGAATTCATAATGGATATTGCGGCGAAAGGCGATCTTGTCCTCAATGTGAGCGGCGCCTGGATCGGGCGGCGTGCAGAAGATGCAACCGACGAAGATGCCCTGCGCTATATCAAATCAAGAGCGTTTCGCACCGGTCAAGAGATGCGGCAGATACAGCTCGGGCTTCCCGGCGCCGTTGGCGGTGGAACTATTACTGGCCCGAAAGACCCCGTAGGTGGTAATCGTCCAGGGGGGGTAAAAGAGGTTGGGCCAGGAATCACGTCGGGACCAGAGAAGACAGGGGGCGGAGATCAAGGGGCCGACCCTACGGCAGGCGGGGAACCCATAAGTGGAAACGGTGAGACAGGAGGGATCACGCCGCCCCTAGTGCCGCCGGTAATCAAGAGCAGAAAATCCGAGGAGTCCGCGACAGGCATAAACCTTTCGGGGTGTTTTGAAAAATGGGGCGTTTCTTCCAGCCAGCCTATTGAAAGCGCACGAATCGAGTTCTCCGGATTAACGGCTCAGCAGATAAAACAAATCCTGCTGCATATTCCATCCACCTTCAAGGCGACCCTGGAGATTGACTACCAGGATGGGGGTGAGGAATGAGCACGGACTGGACCGGCATTATTCTAAACTCTAAGTCACCCGCCACCACCTGGGCGGAAATTTTTTCAGCTCTTCTGAGCATGGCCAGGGAGAGTTCATCGCCCGTTGCCCTTCATGATACAACCGTCATGCCCGACCGATTGCTGACCGAGGCCGCCTGGGAGCTGTGGGAGGCTTTCCCGGAATCTGTGATCAAAACTTCCACCACCCTGAAAGATTGGACAAACCAGAGTTCAGGCAAGGCGGTTCTGATCCTTGACGCCCTTTCTCTCCGGGAACTGCCCCTCCTGCTGGGAGCGGCGGCAGCCAGAGACATTCAACCACTTCATGTCAAAATCACCGGGTCGGAATGCCCCTCAACCACCGATTACTTCGCCAAGGCGATCGGGTTGCCTTCGAGAAGCGCTTTGGCCAATGACGGAAAGCCGGGTACTTTTACTCTGTTTGGAGGCAATTGTTATACCGACGTTGTCAGCCTGCCGTTCGAGGATTGCGCGGTGCCACCGACACCCAACATCGTCATCTGGCATTCCTGGCTCGATGACCTGATTCACCTGCAACATAAACTTCCCGACCAGATCGCCGGCATTGCATCAAGCGTTCTGCAGGGGGATGGATTCTGGAACTTTCTCAATAAATTACGACAGGGCCGCAGTCTGGTCATTACCTCCGACCATGGCTATGCGGTGAGCAAGCGCTTCTCTTCCGAAGTGGAAGACCCGGCGGCTATTGAGATTTTGAGAAATACTTTCGGCGCGTCCCGCAACAAGGCCGTTTCAGAGCCGTGGCAGAAACGATTCATGCCGCCCATCGTTATGTCCTACAACAATCAACACGTTGTCATGGGACAGCGGAAATGGAAAGTCCAGGGCGGCTTTCCGCACGTCTGTCATGGTGGAATGAGCCTTCTGGAAGTCGCCGTGCCTTACCTGGAGTTGCCGGCGCTATGAGCGATCAGAATACAACGGAAGTCGATCTCTGGGGTGATGAGATAAAACAAGCTCCGGATGCGCCGAAAAAGAGTAGCGGTACATCGAAAGCAACCCTGCGGGAGGGCCTGCTCCCCGATAAGCTGGGCAAAGCCGTGCGGTTGCCCGTGCCGGATTTTTCCGATCCGAATCGCAAGCTGACCTGCCTGGAGGCGGATTTCCCCATCGCCCAGATCAACGCGCTGTCGAACCTGGAAGGCAACGCCGGCAAGCCTATTTATCAGATGTCAAAATGGTGGGCTCGCCGTCGCTCCAGTGTCTTCCGTGCGATGCTGATTGCCGCGGCTACTGAAGCACCCGATGATCCCACTGAAGCAGCAAAGAAGGTATGGGATCATTATTACTGCAACCATCAAAAAGCCGGATCTTTTAAAAAATTACGCGTGCTGGACTGCTTCATGGGTGGCGGTACAACTCTGGTTGAGGGCTCACGATTGGGAATGCAGATGACGGGTGTTGATCTCAACCCAGTCGCCTGGTTTGTGGTGAAAAATGAATTGGCCTGCAGTGCCCCGGAACAGGTGAAGGCGCTTTTCGAGTCTATCGAAAAGCAGGTTAAACCGCAGATCCAACCGTTTTATACCACCACCTGCCCGAGAGGGCATAAGGGGCTATGGATTGATGTGCAGAGTGGCGAAACAGTCGAAATCGAGCCGATGGATTTACCGCCCGAACAACGCTCCCGTTACCGCTGGGAAGGGCCGGAGGTCATCTACACCTTTTGGGCCAAACATGGGCCATGTCAGGCCAAGGGATGCGGTCATCGCACGCCGATTTTCAAGAATCCGGTCATCGCAGAGAAAAAACTGACCGCATACTTTATTCCGATAACCTGTCCCTCCTGCGGCCATTTGTTCAATGCGGAACTTGGCGAAACTCGTATGGCGCCTGCCGCAGAAAGAGTTGTTCTTGAAAATGAACCCTCCTTTACGGAATTGTCTCAGAACTTTGCCAAAAGACTAAAGCAGTATTCTCAAGGGACTGGGCCTGAAAAAAGAGAGCGGGCGCTGGAGCTTCTTGATTTGATCGTGCGTGAAGATGGTTTTAAATGCCCCAACTGCGGAGCCTCTGCCGGCAGCAAGATAAAAAGCATCCTTGACCGACATGCTAAAAGCGGAAGGGCTTCAGACCTGAAGAAAAAGGATTTTGGTATCGAAAGCCGCCATGTCTACATGTATCTGCTGATAAATCCAAGATGGTTTACGGGCGCACCCGGTGATGAGAATAGTATCGAACTTGGCGGTTATGCCGGAGCAGAAGCAAAGAGTACGATTCATTGGAATGAACTGCGAATTTCAAACCTGAATTTGATTGAGGTGAGAGGAAGAATCCGTCTTGCGGACGAAGAAATCGACGAACCGGATGAAGATGAAACCACAGATGCAGATGAACCCAATGAGGGTGATGAAGAGGAAAAGGATAGAAAGAAATATGGTCTCCCTCGCGAAATTAAGCTGCGAGATGGAACGGTAATTGAGACAAGAAAGGGTACCGTGCCACGCCAAGCGCACTTCACCTGCGCCGCTTGCGGCCGTGAAGGCAATACCCTGGAATCCGTGCGCCCCACAGGACATACCGCTCCCGTCGCAGCCTACGCCCTGCAATGCCATTGCCCCCAGTGTGATACCGAAGGCTATAATTACGGCGGCCGCTATTTCAAAGCACCTGATGCGTATGATATCAAACAACTGGCCGGATCGGAAAAGGAATGGGCCAGTCGTGCGGAGGCCGATCTATCGGAGCACTGGCCGCGTTCAATTTTACCGTATGCATGGAAAACCAGTCATTGGGGTATTCAGGAACATGGCTACACCCAGTGGTGGAAGATGTTCAATCCCCGTCAGTTGTTGGTTCATACCCAGCTTCTTAAGGCGATTATTGAGGCGCCGGAAGACGCTTGGCCGCTGGATGTGAGGGAGCAGGCGCTGGGGGCTTTTCAGCAGTATCTACGGAACCAGAATATGTTCTGTTTCTGGGATATATCCCGTGACTGCATGGCTCCACATATGTCAAACGCGAATTATCATCCCAAAAACTTGGTGGTTGAAAATTGCGTTTTCAATTCTCTTGGTAGAGGCAACTGGCAATCAAGCAACACCAATGCGCTGAGCGGGGTTGAATGGGCCAAAAACCCTTGGGAATGTCTGTTGTTATCGGAATCTGAGAAAGCGAAAAGTCAGCGTCTCGAATTGGGCGACCCCGTCATCCCCGGCAATGAGCCCTATTGCGGATCTTCCACCGACCTTTCAATACTCGGTAGCGAGAAATTCGATCTGGTTATCACTGATCCACCCTTTGGGGATAATGTCAACTACGCCGATCTGGCCGATTTCTTTTATGTATGGCTCTGTCTTCCTTTACGTACATGGTACGCGGGAATGCCGGATTCGGCCTACTTTAAGCAGGAATTCACGCCGAAATCCCTTGAGGCAATTGACAACAAGGCAGAACACCCCGATAACCGGGATGATTACGAAAAAGAGCCATTCATCGAAACGAAACATCTGGTTCGGATTCAAGAACTGACCAGTGATGTTGCCCTTGCCGTGAAAGATCCGAATCCCCTCTACCGCCCTCAGCCTTCGAGTGATTTCTATAGCCAGACCCTGTCGGCCATCTGGGCCGAGGCAGGCCGCCGCCTCAAGGACGGCGGCATCATGGCCTTTACCTTCCACCATAATGAGGAGCATGCTTGGGTCGATATCCTCAAGGCCCTGTTCAATGCGGGCTATGTACTGGTAGCGACCTATCCCATCCGCAGCGACGAGACAAAGGGCGAAAAGGGATCATTTGGATCGCAGAAAATTGAGTACGATATCATTCACGTCTGCCGCAAGCGCATTGCAACTCCTGAACCAGTTAGCTGGTCTCGCATGCGGCGTTGGGTGAAAGACGAGGCCATGCGGCTGAAGGAACTTCTGGAACACACCCATGGCAAAACCCTTCCCGAACCTGACTTACGGGTGATCCTGTGCGGTAAGTCCCTTGAATTTTATTCTCGCCATTACGGCCAGGTGTTCAGCGGTGACGGTCAACTGCTGGATGTGCGCGACGCGCTCTTGGGGATTAACCAGCTTCTGGACGACCTGCTCGAAGATAACGCCCAGACCGGCGGATTACGCCCACCGGAGAGCGCCGAACCTAAAAGTCGGCTTTATCTGCGGTTGTTCAAAAATCATGTTGTCATGGAGCGTGATGATATGACCAAGACACTGCGCGGTACGGGTATCTCGCAGGGCGACCTGGAAGCCCGTGGTTGGATTCGGGCAGTCGGCAGAACCGTGCACGTTGTCCCAATTCACGAGCGATTCGCCTATTTTACCGAACGCGGGCGCAATCGCAAGGTGATCAAGACCGATCTGGACCAGGCCCATTTCCTCATCGGCGCAGCTTTCCCGAATTCGGGGTTAAAGATAGACACGGAACTGAACAACCCGAATTTTCGCATCAAGAAATCGGTGGATGAAATCCTGAAATGGTATGCAGAAGTGGACAAGAACTCTGTCAATCGCTTGGCGGCCAGGACAGCGGCTCAATTAGTCGAGTATTGGCGAACCCGGAGTGGCCGCCCGGAAGAACAGCGGCAACTTTCACTCTTTGAAATGCTGGATAGGGAATAACGAGGTGTATGATGAAAATTGAATCGATCCGCTTGAAGAATTTCAAATCCTTTAAGGACGCGGAACTCTCGGCATTACCGGAGCTCTGCATCATTGTAGGGGCAAACGGCGCCGGCAAAAGCACTATTTTCAGTGTTTTCGGTTTCTTGCGTGATGCAATGAATAGCAATGTCAACGCGGCCCTAGCCAGATTGGGAGGGAGCCGTGGCTTCAAAGAAGTGCGCAGCAGAAATTCGCAGGGGCCGATCGAAATCGAATTAAAATTTCGCGTCAAACAAGATAGTCCGCTGACAACCTATTTTCTGCAGATAAACGAAAACCAGGGCAAAGCTCAAGTTGAACGGGAGATCCTGAAATACCGTCGTGGCAGCAGCGGTCAGCCTTGGCATTTTCTGGATTTTTCCAAAGGAAAGGGAACTGCCGTCACCAATGAACTGGATTCTGTAACAGACGTCAAGGATTTAAACCGCGAGGAGCAGACCCTGAAATCACCGGATATCCTCGCCATCAAGGGCTTAGCTCAGTTTGAACGCTTTCCGGCCGTGATGGCGCTCGGCGATCTTATTGAAAACTGGCATATTTCGGATTTTCATATCAGCAAGGCCCGGCCTGAGCAGGAGGCCGGATATGCAGAACATCTTTCCCGGGAAGGTGAAAATCTTTCGTTGGTGATCGAATATCTCTACAACCATGCCAGACCCACATTTGAAAGGATACTTTCGCTCTTAAAGATGCGCGTACCCGGAATCTCTCAGATCGAGTCCAAAACTACCGAAGAAGGGCGCGTTCTTTTGAAATTCCAGGACGGTTCGTTCGAAGACCCATTTCTGGCCCGCTATGTCTCAGACGGCACCATCAAGATGCTTGCCTACCTCACACTGCTTTATGATCCAACCCCCCATCCGCTGCTATGCGTTGAAGAACCCGAAAACCAGCTTTATCCGAAGCTTCTGTGGGAACTGGCCGAGGAATTCCGCGCCTATGCCAACCGCGGCGGCCAGGTTTTTGTATCCACCCATTCACCGGATTTTCTGAATGCGGCGCGGCTTGACGAGGTGTTCTGGCTGGTGAAAAAGGACGGCTACACGCAGGTCTGCCGGGCAAAAGATGATGAACAGCTTGCCGCGTATATGGCGCAAGGCGACCAGATGGGTTATCTCTGGGAACAGGGGTTTTTTGAAGGAGCCGATCCGCGATGAAGACCATTGTCTTTTTTCTCGAAGAACCGTCGGCGAAAGAGATGCTCGCAGGAGTTCTGCCACGCATTCTCCCTGAAAACTTTCAGATTCGGTACATTGTGTTTCGGGGAAAGCAGGATCTGGAAAAAAATCTTCAGAAGAAGCTGCGCGGATGGAGAATGCCTGATTCCGTTTTTGTGGTGATGCGCGATCAGGATTCGGGGGATTGCAAAGCGGTAAAATCCAGGTTAACCGATCTCTGCGGCGAGGCAGGTCGAGAAGACATATTGGTTCGTGTGGCCTGCCGGGAATTGGAGAGTTTTTATCTGGGCGATCTGGCGGCCGTGGAGCAAGGGCTTGGTGTCAGAGGCATTAAGACGCAGCAGCTCGGGAGAAAGTTCCGGAACCCCGATGCGCTGGGCAACCCAGCGGAGGAACTCCGCAGTTTGACCAGCAACGTGTATGATAAAGTTGCCGGTTCTCGCGCTATTGCACCTTACCTGACGTTAGAGGGTAACCTCTCCCGGAGTTTCAATGTGCTCCTCTCGGGAATTAGAAATCTTGTGGAGATATAAAAATGGACACCCTATCGAACAACGTCTGGCAGCGCCGAGGGTCTTGCGTCGTCTTTGATAAAACGAGTCTGGGGCCGTTCATCTCCGCTGGCGCTGCCATTTCCTTGAGACAGGCGTTATCTTGGTCACAGGGACTACCGGCCAATCCTCCCGTGCCTGGACGCACAATCCTTGTCTCGGGTTTGGAGACGATCATCGAGACGATGGAACCGCAGGAGGCTGAAGAGTTTCTGAGAGGTCGTATCCGGCCGTTACTGAAAGCGATTCAGGAAAAATGGACTGAATGCGGATTAGTCTTCGGATTCGCTTCACACCCCAGGGCCTTCGAGGAAACCTCACTGGAAGAGGAAGTCCTGTTTCGCCGCCGCGACCAAAAGACGGTGCGTCTGTCCGAGGGGCTCTGGGATGGAAGCGCCACAATGAACATGAAACGTCTAATCCGGGATGGATTGCAATCTAACGAAGGAACAGTAGTCGGCTATCATGTTATCCATATCTCCTGAGATTCAGCCCGGCCTTAAGGTCAGTCATGTCGAGCTGGGGGACGGCGTTGTCGTCGGCCGCGAGCCGACCGGCTATATCACGGTCTTTTTCCGCAGCTTTGGTGAACGGCAGGTTCCGGCTGATTCTCTCCGCCCGGCAGCAGATCGCTTTGACCAGATTGTGCAGAGCATGATTCCGGCCTCAGCAGACCAGCTGGAAAGGCTCTGGCTCGCTGTCGAAGCTGAAGAAATCCCCCTGATGGAAAGCGCGGCGACACTGACCTCCGCGAAGGTCGATCTTTTACCGCACCAGGTTGTTCTCGTACATAGGGTGGCCAACGCCCGGCCGAAACGTTTTCTGATTGCCGATGAGGTAGGTCTCGGGAAAACCATTGAAGCCGCTCTCATCCTCCGGGAATTGGCATCCCGCGGTGAGCTGCAGCGGGCCATCATGATTGTCCCCGCTGGTTTAGTAGAAAACTGGCGCAGGGAGCTGAATGATGTCTTCAACCTTGATTTTGAAGTGTTCGGCAGTGAAGGCGATGTAACAGACCGTAAGTCAAACGCCTTTGCCAAGCACAACCGGTTAATTGCCTCTGTGGATACCCTCAAGCGCCCGACAAGGGTAAAAAAACTTCTCGCTGCGCCGCCTTGGGATCTGGTGGTCTTCGATGAAGCCCATCACCTCAGTGTCTATCGTAACGGCAACAAGGTGAAGAAGACGGAAAACTTCAAGCTTGTCGAGGCAATCCGCGACCATTGCCGAGATCTGCTTTTTCTGTCCGCCACGCCCCACCAGGGAGATCACTTTCGCTTTTGGATGTTAATAAATCTTCTTGATCCTACATTGTTTGAAGATAGCTCGGATATGCTCGATAATCGCCATCGCCTTAATGCGGTAGTAATCCGGCGCACCAAAGCCGACGCCTGCGCCCAAGACGGCAGCCCGTTGTTTCTCCGGCGCATGGTGCATACCGAAGGATTCAGCCTTTCGGATAAGGAGATGGATTTCTATAACGCGCTCCTTGACTATCTGCGGGATGGATACAACCTTGCTGCTCAGCAGGGGAACAAAGGGCGTGCCCTGGGATTTGTCATGAGCGTTTTCCAGAAGATCGCTGCCAGCAGCTTTGCCGCCATACGCTCTACCCTGCAACGCCGGTTGCTGATGCTGACTATTCAAGAGGGTATAGAGCTCGACGAACTTCTGGATGTCGATGGCCGGAACCGGGTCTTTGAGGAAGCAAGAAAGATCATCCACGGTATCTATTCGCTTCCCTTTGACTCCGTAGGAAATGCTCAAACAGACCAGATTCTGGCTGATGCGAAATTCCAACTACTCAAGAAGCGGAATGAAGCACATACGTTCGTTACGACAGCCGAGAGCTTTTCGGATTCGGAATATGCAGCGGACGCCGGAGAAGATTCTGCAGCCCTGCTTGTCGCCATTGCGTTGCCAGAGGAACGGCAGCGGATTCTTGCGCTTCTGGCCCGGTTCCCCGAAGGAATCGAATCCAAGACAGCCATGCTTATCCATGCCTTACGGCAGATATGGCAGCAGAATCCCGATGAGAGGGTCGTTATCTTTGCCACCTACCTCGGCACGGTAGCGGCCATCAAGATGCAAGTAGATGATGCCTTCCCCGGCAAGGGCGTGGATGTTCTCAAGGGTGGCGATCATGGAGCCAAAACCGCCGCTCAAAAGCGATTCCGGCGCAAAGACGGACCAAAAGTTCTGGTCTGTACGGCAGCCGGGCGTGAGGGGATTAACCTTCAGTTTGCAAGAATCCTTTTCAATTATGACCTGCCTTGGAACCCGATGGATCTGGAGCAACGTATTGGCCGAATCCATCGTTATGGGCAGGAATCTACCGCCCAGATCTATAACCTCGTCGCAACCGACACGATTGAGGGGAAGATATTCCTGCTTCTTGAAGAAAAGCTGGGCGAGATCGCGCACACGCTGGGAAAAGTAGATGAGCAGGGCCAGATTGCCGAAGACCTCAGAACGCAGGTTCTGGGTCAGCTCAGTAGCTGCCTCAGTTATGACCGGCTGTATCAGGATGCTCTGAGCGATCCCACATTAAGAAGAACTCGGCAGGAACTTGAGGTAGCCATGTCGAATGCCGACTTGGCTCGCCAGGTTGTCTTCGAGCTTTTCCAGGATCTGGATCGCTTCAACCTCGGCGACTACGAAAAATACGATGATCAGGGACGTGGTATGCAGCGACTGGTTGGTTTTGTGTCCAGATCAGCCAGACTCTCAGGCTGGGGTTTCCATAAGGAAGACGAAACCAGTTGGAAATTATCCCGCAACGGTGAACCAGAAATCTTCTTTACCACAGACCGTGACCGGGCCTTGCAGGATGAGCGCCTCCAGCTTCTGGGCTTGGAGCATCCCATCGTTAGCAAGATGATGCACCAGTATTCCGCATCGGAGTCGGGTCCTCGTGCTCTTGCCGGGAAAATAAGTGGGCTCGCCGGTGGTGGTTTGCTCACGATCTGGAAAATCAACACCCAGGGGAAGGACGGCCAGGCAAGCCATCACATCGTCCGAATTGGCATGACCGAAGAAGGCGACCGCGCCCCCTCGCTTGAACGCCTGGAATACGATCTCTTGGGAATGTATGCTCCTATATCAAAGATGCCTAATGAATGGCAACGAATTGCCATGAACAAGAAACAGCGACTACAGGAGCTACTGCATAGAGAGCTGAACTATTCCGGGATCATCAACGAAGAAATGTCCTACTCGGCCGTTCCGCTGGTAATACTGGGGATTGAAATGTAAAGAAGGTATCCATACAGCCTTGAATACTTACTATATTTTGAAGTTGATTTGTCTTGACTTACAAGGATGCCCTCACTTATAGTTCAAAATGCGCAAAGGTAGCTATTATCAAATAATATTTTGACGATATCTCAATGAATAAATTTTAAGTTGGAGTGTGAGATGGCAGACCCTAACTGGCAACTACAGAAGTTCATTATAGGCATAAGACACGAGAGGACTTTTCTTATTTCGGATATCCACGGAGGCATAATGGACGTGGTTTTGGGATTGCGTAAGAAAGTCCTGTTTCCCAAGGGCTGTTTTAGTCAGATGACTCGACCGGACGTTACCAAGATCATTTTGACGGATAAAGATGAGCATTTATCCCTGACCTGCAGCATAGACGGGGTAGTAATCCAGGCAGAAATGTTCGAAGGCTCTTTAGTCACCATAGAAAAAGTTGCCGAAATTTTTACACACATTGTGCATGCTATTTTACCACTAACCGAAGCAAAGGACAAAATTAACCGGCTGGGGGTTATCTATGAATTTCAGATCTCTAATTTTACAAATTCAGCAAAGACTATTTTCTCTCAGTTCATGAAGGTGAACCTGAACGGAATCCATGATAACATGCTCATGAGGATCTCACTTAAGAATCCTGTAGCGGAATCAGTGATGAATCCTGACAAAAAAGGCGATTATAAAAATGTCATTTTGACTATTTCTTCTGAAAGAGAAAAGGATGAAACTGATAGGGAGGAAAGTGAAGAGGAAGAGGTGAAAGAAAGGATTCCCACCGTATTGAAAATCTCCTCTGACTACCAAGCCTACTATATTCCGCAGAGAACATTAAAAAACGTGGATATATCTAAACACTTATCAGAAGCAAGGTTATATAACGAGAGCGTTATACAAAAAATGCCGATAACTGTTGAGTGACGATGGCCAAAAAAAAAGACCGATAAAATTCAAATACCTCAATCCAAGGCTGCCAAGATTCAGAGCTACAGGCTCGGGTTAAGACAAAGAAGAGTATCAGGGACTGTTGGGCAGACCGATTCATCATTCGACGATACGACGAGTTTTCCGTCTGTTTCTTCGGATACCTTCGATGTTCCAAAGACACAGGCAACAAGGCGGATTAAAAAAAGTTCCTGGTGGACCTGAAAACGATCGGTATTATATTGAGTATTATTGTGGTCCTTTGCGGAGCGACTTATAAATTTGGTCTATTGGAAAAGAGTGTTGAATTTGTTCAGAAAGGGTTGACAGATATACAGAACAGGATGAGCAAGATCGAAGAAGAGCATAGAAAAGATTACCAGTATTTACATGAAAAATATAATGCTCATCTCATAAAGGATAAAAAGTGAATTTTATCTGCAAAGACTTCTACTGAGGCAATTGCAAAACCATTTGTCATTCCCGAATGTCTCTATCGGGAAAGCGAAGCTTAATGTTCATAATATGGTTTTTCAAGCAGTTAGAACCAGATTCCCGCTCAGAATCGTTGCGGGAATGACAAGAATGGGGAGTTTTGCAATTAGCTCTACTGTATACGATATTGCTTTCAATTCAACCTCGACTTAACACTTCGTAGATGACGTCAAGATCCGGAGCATGTCATTTTTTCTTCGATAACACCTGCACATTTCTAAAAGAACTCTTCTACAAAAACAAATTTTCCCGAAACGTTGACTTCAATAAATAACCGTCAGGCAGAATCAATTCCTGCCGCTAAGAACACAAGGTGAAAGAAATAAAAGTACGGATCAACCGAATGAACCGAAAAAGCTTCCTCTCTGTTTTTTGCAAGACATTTTTCCCCAAAATGCAAATCGTTTTTCCCCAAAGTTGCAAGTCCATTTTCCCCAAAGTTGCAAACCT
>CAZKHU010000018.1:0-38551 GCA_964552725.1 uncultured Syntrophus sp. | reverse complement strand
AGGTTAAAATCATTCTTGTCAGTCTTTCTGATTTCTGATACCTTCTCCATACTAAAGACTTTTTTACGGAAAGGATATTTATTGACTCAGGATATTTCGATACAGCAGGCAAGGCAGGTGCTCAGGATTGAGGCGGAAAGCATCTTCAGCCTGATCGAGAAAATTGGGGAATCTTTTTCCCTGGCGGTTGAATTGATTTACAAGAGCAAGGGACGGGTGATTGTTGCCGGGATCGGCAAATCGGGTCTGATCGGCAGAAAAATCGTGGCCACTCTGACCAGCACGGGAACACAGGCCCTTTTTCTTCATCCGGTGGAGGGACTGCACGGCGATCTGGGAATCGTTACAAGGGGCGATGTGCTGATTGCCATTTCCAACAGCGGGGAAACAAACGAATTGAACATGATCATCTCCAGCATTCGCGGGCTGGGTGTCCCCTGTATCGCCTTTACCGGCAATCTCTCCTCCTCCCTTGCCCGGGCCTCCGATATCGCGATCGATGTCGGCGTGGAAAAAGAGGCATGTCCTTTCGGACTGGCCCCTACCTCGAGCTCGACAGCCGCACTGGCGATGGGAGACGCCCTTGCCGTCGCCTTGATAACGCGTCGCAATTTTCAGGAAGAAGATTTTTACAAATTTCACCCCGGCGGCAATCTTGGATTAAGGCTGAGGGCTAAAATCAGGGATGTCATGGTTGTCAGCGCCCAGACACCGCAGGTGCATGATACCGCGTCCTTTCTCGAAGCCGTCAGGGAAATGGATGAAAAAAACAAGGGATTCGTCATCATTGCCGATGCAACAAACCACATAAAGGGAATTCTGACCGATGGAGACATCCGCCGCATCGTCCGCCGTGATATCGATTTCCGTACATCGCCAGTTGCTGCATTCATGAGCCCGGCGCCAAAATCAATCAGGGAAGAGATCAGCGTCGCCCAGGCAATCGAATACATGCAGCGCGAAGAGATAACAACCCTCGTTGTGGCGGACGAGGAAAACCGCCTCCAGGGATATGTGCACCTCCACGACATCCTGGGAAGAGGAGGGTCGCTGAAGATCGCCGTCGCGGAGTAAAGTCGGAAAAAGGAGCATGAGCTCATGAAAGAACCCAAGACACAAACGGCGAAAAAAAAAGGAGCAGCAAAAACATCCCTCAAAAAAATAAAAACGGCAGCGCCTAAGGAAGGGGCGCAGCTGAAGTTGCAGATGTCGGCTAATGCGGGTGGGGAAAAAATCAAAGAGGTCAGCATCAAAGATCCTTCCCTGCTCCTGAACAGGGACCTCTCATGGCTGGAGTTCAATCGCCGCGTCCTCGAAGAAGCGGAAGATCCCGCTACCCCGGCCCTGGAAAAACTGAAATTTATCTCCATCTTCAGTTCCAATCTCGATGAATTCTTTCAAATCCGCGTAGGCGCGCTGGCCCGCCTTATCCAGGCCGGAGTAATCGACCCGGACCCGGCTGGAATGCTCCCCCAACAGATCATGGCAGCCATTGCCCAAAAAGCACGCAACTACGTTGCGCAGCAATACAACTGTTTGCAGCAGATCGTACTTCCCGGTCTTGCGCAAGCCGGAATTCAGATACGCTCCGTTGCTTCTCTTGACAAAAAAGAAATAACGAAACTCAACAGATACTTTGAAACCCAGATACTTCCCATTCTAACCCCGCTCGCTGTAGATGCCGGTCATCCCTTTCCGTTTCTCGGAAACCTGCGGCTCAATCTGATGGTCATGTTCAAGGAGCCAGAGACAATCTTTGACTCACAGACGTACCTGTTCGACATGGATTCCGCAAAAGACAATTATATTCAGCCCTACGCCTTTGTTGAAGTGCCTTCGCTGCTGCCGCGTCTGATCCCGGTGGATGAGCGGAAAGACCGGGATGAGCGTCATTTTGTCCTGCTCGAAGATCTGATCAGTTTAAAAATCGGCGGGCTCTTTCCGGGAATGGATATCACTGCCTGCTTTCCCTTCCGGGTTACCCGCAATCAGGATTACGACCTTCATGAGGACTCGGTGCTGGATCTGCTGAAATCAGTGGAGGCGGAACTGAAAGACCGCTCCAACAAAATCGCCGTCCGGCTCGAGGTAAAAAAAGGCTTTCACCAGAAGATGCTCCGCGCCTTGTGTCATGGCCTGGAAATGGAAGAAATCAATATCTATCACATACCCGGCCCACTTAATATCTGCGGACTGCTTCCCCTTTACGATTTGCCCGTGGCAAATATTTACCGGGACGAGCCTTTCAACCCCCGCATTCCCCGTCGCCTTGCCGGCAAGGAGGACATCTTCAGCGTAATCCGGGAAGGAGATATGCTGCTCCACCACCCTTACGATTCATTCGGAGTTGTTGTGGATTTTATCAACAGCGCCGCCGAAGATCCAAATGTGCTTGCGATTAAACAAACCCTTTACCGGATCGACCGCCATTCTCCGATAGTGGAGGCCCTCTGCCGCGCCGCCGAACATGGAAAACAGGTTACCGCAGTAATAGAAATAAAGGCCCGTTTTGACGAGGCAAAAAACATCGATCTTGCCCAGCGCATGGAAAAATCAGGCATTAATCCCATCTATGGTTTTGTCAATTGGAAGATCCACTGCAAAGCGGCTCTCGTTGTCAGACGCGAAGGCGAGAAGCTCCGCCGCTATGTCCATCTTTCCACAGGAAATTACAATACCCAGACGGCCCAGCTCTACACCGACATAGGGCTGCTGACTGCCGATCCGGCGATCAGCAACGACGTTGCCTCCCTGTTCAACGTTATTACCGGATTCAATTCCTGGACCGGCAGAGATATGCTTAAACCGGAAAACATCGAAACCCGTTTCAAGAAACTGTTTTTTTCCCCGGTGAATATGCAGGACAGAATCATCTCCCTGATCGATCGGGAGATAAAGCAATCCTCAGCCAGGACCCCCGGGCGAATCATTGCCAAGATGAATGCGCTGCTCGACGAACCTGTCATCCGCGCCCTTTACCGGGCATCGCAGGCAGGCGTGCGGATCGACCTGATCGTCCGCGGCATCTGCTGCCTGCGCCCGGGAATTCCCGGCATCAGCGACAACATTCACGTCAGCAGCATCCTCGATCGTTTCCTGGAGCATTCCCGCATCTACTACTTCCATAACGGAGGCAATCCGGACATCTATTCGGGAAGCGCCGACTGGATGCCCCGCAATTTCAAGAAGCGGGCGGAGATACTATATCCTGTCAACGACAAGAAACTAAAATCGCGGATCGTCAATGAAATTCTTATGACCTACCTAAACGACAACATCAAATCCCGTCTCATGCAACCGGATGGAAGCTACCTGCGCTCGCCGCGTGATAACGGCGGCAAGGCGCCGGTACGCAGCCAGAATGCCCTGATCGCGATCGCGCGGAAAGGCGGATTGAAGTCGCCACCCTACTCCGAGCTCGTCAAACAGATTGGTCATAGGAAAGGGTCAAAAAAATGAACGCCGTCGCAAAAAAGGGACATAAACCATCCCCCCTCTTTGCCGCAATCATGGGAATAATTGAGGAATCGAAGGCTGATATGGCGCATGCAAAAAATACCAGAAAAATGGCGCTTGTTCTTTTCAATTCGCTTGCCTGCATCCACAAGATGGGTTCCCGGGAGCGGCTCCTTTTGGAGATATCCGCCATGCTCCACGATATCGGCTGGGCGAGGACAACCAACGGCGCCCATCACAAGCACAGCCGCGACATGATCCTTCAGGCAAAACTTCCCGAAATTACCGGAAAAGAACGGAAACTCTGCGCCCTGATCGCCCGTTACCACAACAAAGCCGAACCGGATGCATTGAAACACCGGCAATTCGCCGCCCTGAAAAGCTCGAAAAGATATATCGTCTTATGGGGGGCGGCGATACTGCGTGTTGCCGACGGCCTTGACTGCAATCATAATGGCAAGGTGCATGTATCCGGTTGCCGCATCGGCAAGACAGAACTGACAATCCTCATCGACGCCCAGGGCAGCTGTCCGGGAGAGGTCCGGAGGGCAAAAAGAAAGGGGGCGCTGCTCTCCAGGATAGCCGGAAGGGAAATGACATTTCTGAAGGGCTCATAGCATTCATGTCCTTTATCCGCCAGAATAAAACATTAGGCCGCGCATTGGCCGACCCCATGAGACAGGTGCAGAGAGAATTGACTGCAAGGGAAAAAAGATGAAAACCACAACGATTAAAGAGACCGAATATAGATTCTTTCTCCCCGGACGCGAGACGGAGCAGGCAATCATAAATTATTTGCGCGCTCAAGGCTGCGATGTGCAAAGACAGCGAACGACAATCCAGGAGGACATTTACCTCGACACGTTCGATTGGAGACTTTTCAGGCAAGATTTGTCCTTGCGCCTTACTAAATCCGGTGGGAAGTCCCTTTATACGCTGAAGAGCATCAGGAAAACCAGAGGGCGGCGGACGGAGTATAACGAGATCGAGTGCACGGCAGTAGAAAAAACCGGGGCGCCCGGGGATATATCGTCGGAAAAAATAAACGGAGAAATTGCGGAGATTATCTACCCCCGCCGTCTTATGGGTCAACTTGCCGTTCGCACCAGACGGCAGACAATCAGAGTCGTGGATCCCGATGCAACCGAACTGGAAATAGGCTTCGATTCCGTTTCATTTCAAACGGAAGGCATTCAGAAACACGCCCCCTGCCGCCTTTTGGAAATTGTAATAGAGCTGAAAAAGGGCGAATCCGCAACCGGGGCTGCAATGGCAAAAAATATTGCTGAAACATTTTCCCTGCTCCCCTCTTCGCAATCAAAGCTGGTAATGGGGATCGAGTATCTCGGCATCACTTTCCCCGCCAGGAATCCCCCCCCGGAACTGATTGTAAGTGCCGATGACCGCCTCGACATTGCAGTAAAAAAGATACTCTCCTTCCAGTTGCACCGGCTTCGGGAAAACATTCCCGGAGCTGTCGCGGATGTTGACACCGAATTTGTTCACCAGGCGCGGGTGGCAACCCGCCGGATGCGCTCACTGCTGCGACTGTTTGCGGGCGCCGTTCCCAAAAGAAGCGCGGACTATTTTACCGGGGAGCTGCTTTGGCTCGGATCGCTTTTCGGCGCCGTTCGGGATCTCGACGTCTTTTCGCTAAACATGGTAAAATTCAGAAACGATATTGCGCTTGCCCCGCAGAAGATCATAGAGCTTCTTCTGCGTCAGATTCAGGGGGAACGCGCCTCGCTGCTTGCCAGCCTCAAGGAAGAACTCGCCTCGACCCGCTGCCGCATCTTTTTCCTCCGGCTTTCAACCTTCACGGCAAGGAATCCGGCTATCCGTCCGCTGGCCCCTCTGGCCCTCTCAAAGGTGGCCCAAATTGCCCCTTCAGTGATTTTCGAACTTCTCGAAAAGGCTATTGTTCTCGGAAAGCTTCTATTGCTAAAGCCCAAACTCCGGAATTTTCACAAACTGAGGATTCAATTCAAGAAACTGCGGTATGCAGCGGAATTTTTCAACCCCGCTTTTGGCGGCGCCCTTTCTTTGTTCATCGCGGATGCGGTAAAAATACAGGATTGTCTGGGAGAACTACAAGATACGGTTTTCACCAGGGAACTGATCGTCCGCCTCCTGAAAAAATGGAAAGGAAGCGTGATGGAACCGCGGTTAATCTTTATCCTTGGAGAGATGTATCAGCTTCAACAGGAGATCGCCAGCGCCCGACAACATGAGTTTCAGGAGATATGGGAAAAATTTGATTGCGAAGAGACTCTTCTGAAACTCGGCAAGGCCCTGGGGACAGAATCCACCCCGAAAGCTTGAAAAATCAGGCAGAAATTTTACAGAACCGCTTCAATATTTCTGACAACCGTCTTCAAAATTTCGATGCGGGCGGCGTACTTGTTGTCGGCAGCCACTATCCGCCAGGGGGCTATTTCCGTGGATGTTCGGTCCACCATATCACAGACGGCTGTGTGGTAAAGATCCCATTTTTCCCTGTTTCGCCAGTCTTCTTCGGTAATCTTGAAGCGTTTGAACGAGGTTTTTTCCCGTTCCTTGAATCTTCTAAGTTGTTCATCCTTGTTTATCTGCAACCAGAATTTTATCAGAACAGCCTTGTTGCGGACAAGTTGCAGCTCGAAATCATTTATCTCGGAATAGGCGCGAGCCCAATCGCTTTCAGAACAGAACCCTTCAACCCGCTCAACCAGAACACGGCCATACCAGGAGCGATCGAAGATCACAAAGCGTCCCCGCCGGGGAATATTCCTCCAGAAACGCCATAGATAAGGCTGGGCTCTTTCCTCCTCTGTAGGAGCGGCGACGGGGATTCCCTGATAAATGCGGGCGTCAAGCGCCCCCATCACCCTGCGGATAGCGCCACCCTTCCCTGCCGCGTCCTGCCCCTCAAACACCATAATGACCGAAGATTTGTTGAACTTTGGATGACGTGTGAGGGTATTGAGACGACCCTGCCAACTCTCCAGCTCTTTTTCATATTTTCCCTTACTGATTCCCCGCGCGGCGGGCAAAGAGGTGAGAACGTCCCTGCCGTCAATCCGGGGGGATACCGGCGGTATCTTATCGGGCAAACGGGGACAGGGCTTTTCATCAAGTCTTTCGCGCATCGCCTGGAGAAGCTGCTTTCCGACCGTCAAACTGCGGTAATTATGGTCCAAGCCCTCGACAACGGTCCACGGCGCTTCCGCGGAGCTTGTCTTTCTCAGAAAATGTTCAGATATTTTACGAAATTTGTCATAACTTTTGAAACGTTCCCAGTCACTGTCGGTAATTCGCCAGCGCGTCCGGGGATCCTTCTGAAGTTCTTTGAGACGTTTTTTCTGTTGTTCCTTGGAAAGATGAAACCAGAATTTCAGAATCAGCGTCCCTTCGTCACTCAGCATCCGTTCAAAACGGCAGATCTCCTCTGTTGCCTCGACGAGTTCGGCTGATTTCAAATCTCCCATAACCCTTCCCAGTATCGGAGCCGTATGCCAGGCGCCATAAAGAATGCCGATACTGCCCCGCGGCGGGAGAACCCTCCAGAAACGCCACATATGCGGCCGTTCGCGTTCCTCATCGGAAGGTTCAGGGAAGGCGTGAGTATGTATGTGACGGGGGTCCATCCATTCGTTCAGTATACTGACCGTCTCGCTTTTACCCGCCCCATCCACGCCGCCTACAACTATGATAACGGAAAACTTTCCGCTCCGCAGAAGATCATACTGGGCGTTCAACAAATCTTCGCGCAGCTTCGGAACTTCTTGATCGAACAGTCGTTTGTCAATCTTGTGCCCAAGTTCGGCTGACTCAAACATATCGCTCCCCCATTTTTCTGATATGCATGTGCCTATAGATATTCACCCGCTTACAATTCAAGAACGCTTCCTCTCCCCTGACAACGCCCGTTCCCTTTGTATGAGCTATCTGCTGCGTCACAAGTGGAATTTCTCCGGCGGGCAGCTTCAGGGTGCGTTATGAGTCAAGGCCTCAGCGCACCCTGAAAGCGAGGCGCTTCCTATATGCCTGTCCGATACGTAAAAAAAGCAGAATGTTTTAGTAGTTCTCAGCCAGCACTTCAAAATGGGGCTGGGGATGCTGGCAGGCCGGACATATTTTCGGAGGCGTTTTGCCTTCGTAAATATAACCACAATTTCGACAATGCCATTTCACGGCTTGTTCCTTACGGAAAACATTACCGTTTTCGATATTTGCAAGCAACTTTCGGTAGCGCTCTTCGTGAAACTTTTCCACCTTCGCAATCTGTTCGAAGGAACGGGCGGCTTCAGAAAAGCCTTCCTTTTTTGCGGTTTTTGCAAAGCCGGAATAGATGGACGTCCATTCCATTTTCTCCCCGTCCGCCGCCGCGGCAAGGTTTTCTTTTGTAGTGCCTACCACGCCCGCCGGATAGGCAGCGGTGATTTCCACCTCGCCACCCTGCAGGAGCTTGAAAAATACCTTCGCGTGTTCCTTTTCGTTATCCGCCGTTTCTGCAAAAAACGCCGCTATCTGCTCAAATCCTTCCTTTTTCGCCGCACTGCTGAAGTAGGTGTAGCGGTTTCTCGCCTGCGACTCCCCCGCGAAGGCGGCCAGCAAATTCTTTTCCGTTTGCGATCCCTTGAATTCCTTTGCCATTTTTACCTCCTGATTTTTAAATGAGTTCAAACTGCTTTCCAGGTTGCTTAATTCCGCCATACATATGTTGAATGTTGGCGAAGGCGATCTTTCGAACCTTTTCTCACAGAACCATTCTCAGGTCAAGACGACAAATGGCGGAAGGTTGAATAAAGGCATATTGATGGACAGGACGGAAGGAAAATGGTAGACGTCCAGCCGGATGGTTACAGAGTGTTTTTTATACAACAAGGGAACTTGTTTTATCTGAATTTGCATGCAAATATCAGAAAGGGAAAAACTTTTTTGTAGTTTCCCCGCAGGGGGTTGCTTAAAAAATCAATATCGAGGTAAATTTTTAATATGGAACATAATCTGACTCAGGAAAGAAGGGATTTTCTTGCCGCTGATTTCTGCAGGGGATTTATCAAATACTGCGGCCTGAAAGCGTTGAAGGTAGAGCAGGGGTTCTTCGAATCGGAGGTGTCGATTGGAGACAATCACCGAACACAGGATAATTTTATCCATGCCGGGCTGATGGCTACCATGGCCGATCATACCGCCGGATATTCCGCTTTCACGACGGTTACCGAAAACTTCAGAATCTTGACGATCGAGTTCAAGATAAATTTGCTGAAACCCGCCTTTGGAAATGTCCTTCGCTGCCGTTCGCAGGTGATCAGCAAAGGGAAAAGAATCATCGTTTCCGAATCCGCGGTTTACGATGTCCGGGTGAGCGGTGAAAAGTTGGTCGCCAAGGCCGTGGTCACGCTGATGGCAGTTCCGGTGGAGCGATTGCAACAGACTTGACAGGCGACTATTGCTCCGGGAAAAACGATACAACTGAAGCGGTCTGAAAAAAATAAAAAATGGCTGGAAATCCGGCAGATTGGCGATGGACTTATATGGAAGAGAAAAAAGTTGTCCTTGGTCAGGGAAACATCCGTCTGGAGGGTCTCTATGCCGATTCAGGCGGGTCCGTTGGCGCCGTGATCTCGCACCCCCATTCCCTGATGGGGGGCAACATGGCCAATCCCATAGTGACGACAGTGGCTGAAACCCTTTTTGCCTCCGGCATTTCAACCCTTCGTTTCAATTTCCGGGGAGTCGGAAAAAGCACCGGAACCTTTGATGGGGGGCCGGGCGAACAGGATGACGTCCTGGCGGCTGTCTCCTTTATGGCGGAACAAGGGATTCGAGATATCCTGACGGCCGGTTATTCATTCGGGGCATGGGTGAATGCCGGCATTCTCGGCAGAAGAAACATGCTTCCGGCACTTTTCGTTTCACCGCCGCTCAGTCTCTTTGATTTCGACTTTCAGGCGTTGCGCGGGAAAGTGGGCCTCATTGTCTGCGGGGATCAGGATCAGTACTGTCCGACCGAGAGGTTAAAGAGCGCTGCGGCTGAGCTTGACTGCCGCCTGGATATCATCCCCAATGCAGATCATTTCTTCCAGTCGCGAGAAAAAGATCTTGCCGCGTCCATTCAGGACTTTGCAACTCAAGCAGGATATGAAAAAATTCAGGCTGAAAACTGCTAAGCCGCCGCAAATGACGAAGGGGCTGCGATTGTTCCGCAGCCCCTTGATTTTTATGGTAGGCGGTACTGGGATTGAACCAGTGACTTCTACCGTGTGAAGGTAGCACTCTCCCGCTGAGTTAACCGCCCGAAGGAAGCCGTCCTATATCTCAAAGAGAACCCGTTATCAAGCAAAAATTGGACAATTTTGAATTCTCGCTTCAAGGCTCGCCAACCGCCCGTGAGGAGGTAGTACGCAAAAGGGAGGCCGCGCTTTTTTGAAGACGGCCTCCCCGCTTTGCTCTCAGTGCCGTTTAACAGGCACTCCTCTGCAGTTGCCTACAACATCTCATAGATTCCCGCCGCTCCCATGCCGCCGCCGATGCACATGGAAACAATTCCCCGTTTCGCCTTGCGCCGCTTCAATTCGTGAAGCAACTGCGCGGTCAGCTTGGCGCCGGTGCAACCCAGCGGATGGCCAAGAGCGATCGCGCCGCCGTTCGGGTTGACATCGCCAGCCTTGTAGCGATCCTCGATCCCGACCACGCGGACCGAATAGAGGCACTGGGAGGCAAACGCCTCGTTGATCTCGAAGACGTCAATATCTTTCGTCGTCAGGCCTGCCATTTTCAGAACCTTGGGAATCGCGTATGCCGGCCCCACGCCCATCTCCTCCGGACGGCACCCGGTTACCGCGTAATGGGCCAGCCTGGCAATCGGCTTTACCCCGATTTCCTTCGCCTTTTCCGGGGTCATCAAAAGCGCAAAGGCCGCTCCGTCGGTCATTTGAGAGGAGTTTGCCGCAGTTACGCTGCCGCCCACTTTGAAGGGCGACTTGAGCTTTGCCATATCTTCGAGTTTCGAGGGCCAGCGAACCCCATCATCGGTATCGAAAACAAACTTCTCCTTGATACGTTTTCCGCTCTTGGATATCTTGTAGCGGTTGGCAACAATCGGGATAATCTCCTCCTTGAACTTTCCGGCTTTTATCGCCTCGTAGGCGCGACGGTTGCTCTCCACGCCAAACCTGTCCATATCTTCGCGGGAGATATTATAGTCCGCGGCGACATTCTCGGCGGTAATTCCCATCGAAACGTAAACATTCGGCATTCCCCCGTCCATATCCCATTCCGGATCGGGACGGAGAACGGAACCACCCATCGGAATATGGGACATCGTTTCACAGCCGCCGGCAATGATGACATCCGCCCATCCCGCCCTGATCTTGGCGGTTGCATCCGCGATGGACTGAATGCCGGAGGAACAGAAACGGTTGACCGTCATTCCCGACGTTGTAATGGGCAAACCAGCGCCTATCGAGAGAATACGACCAAAATTCATTCCCTGCTCCGCCTCGGGAAATGAACAACCGACAATCACATCATCCACGTCTTCCGGTTTCAATTGGGGAACCCTTACCATAAGCCCCTTTAAAACCTGTATTCCAAAATCATCCGACCTTGTCAGCGCCAGGCCGCCTTTCTTGTAGCGCCCGCCGGCGCTTCTTACAACTTCAACAATGACCGCATCGCTCATCGTATTCCTCCTTCGTATTAATGACCAATCCCTCTAAAAAGACAGAGGCTTATGTTCTGCAATACTGTGCACCCGCTTCCTGCCTTGCTAATTGCGCAAAGGCTTGCCGGTGGTGAGCATGTACATTATCCTGTCCTGCGTCTTCTTTTCGCCGCATAAACTCAGGAAAGATTCCCTTTCCAGAGCGAGAATCTCCTCCTCCGTCACCAGCGTTCCTTCGGGACAATCGCCGCCCGAAAGAATGTAAGCCACCTTGCGGGCGACATGAACGTCATAATCGGAAATGTAATTGCCGACACGCATGTTGTAGAACATCGCCTCCGCCATCCCGCGCAGGTTTTCACCCATGACCGGGATCAGCACAGGACGGGGTTTCCGGTAGAATTTCGCCAGTCCCAGAACGACCTGTTTGGCGTTCCAAAGATGCTGATCGCGAGACAGAACAATATTATCGGTTTTACGGATGTACCCGAGTTCCATCCCTTCGGCGGCGCTGGTCGCAACCTTGGCCATGGCTATATTTTCCAGTGCCTTGGCGTATATCTGCTGCATGTTCTGTCCAGCTTCGACAACGCCGTCGGGAAGACCCTCCGTCATCCTCACCATCAGTTCCTTGCATCCCCCGCCGGCAGGAATCACGCCGACGCCAACTTCCACAAGTCCGATGTAAGTTTCACCGTACGGAAGACATTTTGTCCCGTGCATTGCCATCTCACAGCCGCCGCCGAGAGCCAGACCCGCTGGAGCGGTGACCACCGGCCTGGAGAGGTATTTCATCCGCATGTTGATAGACTGGAGGGCATTTATTTGCTGATCGAGCAAATCCCAGTCGCCCTTCTGGGCCGCCATCAGCACCTTGAAGACGTTAGCCCCCGCGGAAAAGTTCGTCCCATGATTCCCCAAGACCATCCCGGTGAAATCCTTCTCGACAATATCGCAGCTTTTCTGAAGCATCTCGATCATCCCGTCGTCGATGGCATTCATTTTGGTGTGAAACTCCAGACAGGCAACGCCGTCGCCCATATCTACCAGCGTCGCGCTGCCGTTTTCCACAATTACCCTGTTTTGCGCCTTAAGCTCCGGAAGAAGAATAATCCGCGGGTTGGACTCCAGCTTCACATAGTCCTTTTTGTTGAAATCATAATAATAACGGCCGTCTTCCTTTTGCAGGTAAAAGGTCTCGCACTTTTTCTTCAACATCTCCTGAATCTTCTCGGGCGTCTTCTTTTTGAGTTTCTTCATCACCTCGACGGCTTCGCGCACGCCCACCGCATCCCAGGTTTCGAAGGGGCCGAGCTGGTGGTTGTATCCCCACTTCATCGCATTATCGATGCCGACAATGGTCTCCGAAATCTCGGGAATGCGGTTGGCCGCATAGATAAAGTTATTGCAAAGGTATTCCCGTGCAAGTTCGGCAGCGACGTCGTTGCCGTTAAACATTGCCTTGATCATTCCGGCTGCGCCCTCGTCACTCTTTTTAAGGGCCGCCGCAACGGAGGCAAACCTGGGCCGGGCCGCCGGCACATACTCCATGGTATTGTAGTCAATTACAAATTTTGTGCTCTTCCCTCGGGCGTCTTTTGTTTTTTTGTAGAACCCCTGCTTGGTTTTGTTACCCAGCCACTTGCGTTCAACCATTTTGGTCATGAAATCCGACTGGACGAACATCTCCCGCATCTCGTCCTCCGGAACGGCGGCGTAGAGGTTGTTCATGACATTTTGTCCGGTATCGAGACCGACCAGATCCAGGGTGCCGAAAATTCCCGATCCGGGGCGTCCGAGCGCCTTGCTGATAATGGCGTCAACCTCGTCAATTTTAAGGTTCTTTTCGAGCATCAGATGGACGGCATTGGAAATGTCGTAGGTCCCGATGCGGTTCCCTATAAAATTGGGAACGTCCTTGCTGAGCACTGCCCCCTTTCCCAGCACCGTCCCGCAGAACTCGGTCATGAATTTGACAATCTCCGGGTTTGTCTCTTCGCCGGGGATAATCTCCATAAGTTTCATATAGCGGGGTGGATTGAAAAAGTGCGTTCCCAAAAAATGACTTTTAAGTTTTTTACCAAAACCGGCAGAAATATCCTTGATGGGAATCCCCGATGTATTGGTCGTGACAATGCAATCGGGACGGACTATTTTTTCCACCTTGGCAAAGAGTTCCTGCTTGATTTTGAGGTTCTCGACCACGACCTCTATCACCCAGTCCACATCGGCCAGCCAGCCGAGATTGTCCTCGAAATTGCCGGTTTTTATCAGGGAAGCGTTCTTTTTTGTGAAGAAAGACGCCGGTTTTGATTTGAGCGCATTGGCCAGGCCGCTTTGGGCGAACCGGTTTCTCCATGCCGGGCTCTTTTCCGTCAGCCCGTTTGCCTTGTCGGCATCGGTCAATTCAAACGGGACAATGTCGAGCAGGGCGCATTCAATGCCTGCGTTGGTCAGATGCGCCGCAATCCCCGCGCCCATAACCCCGGCGCCGAGAACAGCAGCCTTTTTTATTTCGTATCCCATATATTCCTCCTATTATTAAACGATTGCATCTTTTTGTTAACAGGTAAACGATTCATCCGCCATCTCGAAGGCAATCTTCTCTTCCGATTTGATCGCCTCGCAGCGCGCCTTTACCGTACAGAGAACCTCTATTGCAAAAAAGCGCGCCGATGCCAGTTTGCCATTGTAAAACGCGACATCCTCATTAGTGCGAACAAGCGCGCGTTTTTGGGCTTTGGATTCCTCGGCGCCGTTTTCCTGATAGATCACTTTCAATTTTTCGGAGGAAATCACCGCCGCCTGAAGGAGGAAATGACCAAGCAGAACATCCCCGAAGATGTCGAGATATGAAGACGCGTTCAAGAGCGGGATGATGAAGCTGGAAGATTTGCCGAACTGGGCAAGCGCCATCGTAAGATCAACAAGGGCATTGTACGCTTCTTCAAGTTTTGCGGCATAAATCTTCAATTCCTCTATTTTCCTGGCGTTGGCAATTGTCGCGCCAATTTCGCCGAACATGTTCATCACGTTCATGCCTTTATTCATCGCCAGCTTGCGCCCCACCAGATCAAGCGCCTGAATGCCGTTTGTCCCCTCATAAACAGTGGCTATTTTGCAATCCCGGAGGTACTGCTCCACTGGATATTCCTGGCAATATCCATAACCGCCGTAGACATCAATCGCCTTGGAGCAGATTTCCATCCCCTTGTCAGACGAATAAGACTTGCAAACAGGGGTTAACAGCTCCACAAAACCCTGCCATTTATCTCTTTCAGCGGGATTCGCCTTGGCCATGTCCATGCAGTAGGCGGTAAAATAGTTCAGCGCCCTCACCCCCTCCACGTGCGCCTTCATCCAGAGCAGATCCCTGCGGACGTCCGGGTGCTGAATAATCGGAACCGGTTTTGCGTCGGGCCCCTTCTTTTCCCAGACCAAAGCGCTCTGAATCCGCTCTTTTGCGTACGAAACGGCATGTTCCAGCGCAACAGAGGAGAGACACAATCCCTGGAGTCCGACACTGAGACGGGCTTCGTTCATCATCAGAAACATTACTTTCATCCCTTCGCGTTCGTTGCCGAGCAGCTCTCCTATGCATTTGTTGTCGTCGCCAAAGTTAAGGGTGCAGGTAGATGAACCATGAATGCCCATTTTATGTTCGATATTGCCTGTATGGACATCGTTCAGGTCGCCCAGGCTTCCATCTTCGTTCACGGTGTATTTGGGGACTATAAAAATGGAAATGCCGCCTGTCCCCTCGGGATCGCCTTCTATTCTTGCCAATACCGGATGGATAATGTTTTCTGTCACATCCTGATCCCCAAAAGATATGAAGGATTTGGTCCCTGTTATACTGAAAGTGCCGTCCGGAAGCCTCTTGGCAGATGTTTTCAGAGCCCCGACATCGCTGCCCGCGCCTGGCTCCGTGAGGCACATGGTGCCCCCCCAGATACCGCCGTACATCTTTTCCATATATTTCCTTTTCTGTTCTTCCGTGCCATATTCTTCGATCAATTTGCCGGCGCCGTGGGTAAGTCCGGGAAGCATTGAAAACGAGACATTCGCCGCGCTGATTATCTCCTGACAGGCCTCGTACAGGGATATCGGCAGTCCCTGACCGCCAACCTCCGGAGATTCGTTGGCAATCATCCAGCCCCCTTCGTTATACTTTTTGTAGGCATCGTGATAGCTCTTGGGGGCGTACACCTTCCCGTCCTTGAAGGTACACCCTTCCCTGTCGCCTTCAACATAAGTGGGAAGGATCACGTTGAGCGCCATTTTTTCCGCTTCCGATAGAATCATCAGCGCATCATCCTTGGAAAAGTCCTGAAAAGCCTCTGTTTTAAACAATTTCTCAATTCCCAGCTGCTCAAAAAGAATGAATTGCTGATCCCTGCCATTTACCAGTAAGTTACTCATAAGCTGACCCTCCTTTAATTTTATAATAAAATTGGACTATTTATATGCGTTAGCCGCCAACAGCGGGCAACTTAAGCAATCTCTTGAGCGGTCTTCAGACCCTGCACAAAAGTCTGCATCCCTTTTTTCACAGTCCCCCTGATCACATCGTCCCTTTTTTCTTCATTGCCTGTAAAAATATACAGTGATATTACTCCATTAAGCATCCCCCAAAGGGCATTTCTGTTCTGGCGGAGATTGATCGTTTCGGGAAATTCACCCCGCCTGACGCCGAACTCCAATATCTGCTCAACGATATCGATAGTTTTATTCATGGTTTTTATTGATTCTTCATAGAGTTCATCTGGAAAGTTCATACCAGTCGCGCGGATCATGAAGTTCATGAGGTTTCTGAAAAATTCTCTTTCATTGAGAAAAAAATCTACGTAAATGTCCGCAAACTCGAAAAGCGCCTGGGAAGCGCTTCCCGAACTTTTCAACAGTCCCGTAAACCGGTCGTGAAATTTTCCCAAGTCGCTCAAAACTATATGGGCATAAATTTCCTCCTTGCTGTTGTAGTGCAGATAAATGGCGCCTTTGCTAAGTTCAGCCTTTCTGGCAATGCTTTCAACGGTAACCGCTTTAAAACCTTTTTCTATAAACAGCTTGCGCGCGGCCTTTATTATCGAACTCCTGCGATTATCCCGTTCCCTTCTTCTGCGGTCTTCGAGTCCCACAATACGCACCTTTAAAGAAAGACGTTTTAAAAAAATTTTGCGTCCGCAGCCATCGACAACGGATCAGAGTTTCCCGAATAACGTCAGTGAGGTTATTCAACAAAAAAGCATGTGAATCATCCGAGACACCTTTTGCGAATGCATCTATCTATAAAAACAGCAAACATTTATCTGAACTACGGTCAAATTATGACTGGCGGTCATATAGATGAGCCATACTCCGTTATAATTTTGCTGTCAAGAGAAAAAAACAGGCTATTGTCCGAGCAGCGAAAAAACTCAACAAAATTAAGGAGAAAGCAAGCAGATTATCGATGTTTTCGGTGATGATCAGTACAAAGAAGGAGAGACCATTATTTATAAACCGACCAGCTCGCGGGAAAGAAATTCGACCCTCTCCAGATCTGGGCGGTCGTAATATACGCCGCAATTCGCCCCCCAGGCGGGATTCATTCCTCTCAGAAAAAGGTAGAATACACCTCCGAAATCGCTGCGATAATCGTAGCCGGGCTGCCGCAGTCTCAGATATGCATGCAGCGCTATCAAGTAGATGTGGTATTGGACGATGTAATGATGTTCGAGCATGGCCGCGGGAAGCTTTTCCCGGTTGTAATCATGCCGGCTTTTACCGAGAAAATTGGATTTCCAGTCCACCAGAAACCAGCGGCCCTTCCACTTGAAAACCATGTCGATAAACCCCTTCATGAATCCGCGCAGAGGCTCAAACTGAAAACGTCTCACCGAAGCGGAAAAGCAGGATTGAAAGTTTGCAGTATCCTCCGAAATCGGGGTGTCGGGAAAAACACCGCCGGCGATGAAAATATCCGTCAGTCTTCTTACTGTGAGATTCTGCAGCGGAAAGTAGAATTCCAACTCGTTGAGCCGCTGTTCATTCTTGATATTATACAGATGAATGACATCCGGTCTTATCGAAAGTCCATTGTTGGAATCCCCCCTCTTCCCCTTCAGTTGTCCGGAGATGAAATCTTTCGAAATACCCGGGAAACAAAGTTTTGAGTCGATGATAGTCAGGGGATGATTTATAACCCGTCTGATCATTTCCAGAACGGTATCCTTCAATTCCGGGTTAAAACCGTTCTCCCGGAGTTTTAAGGCAATCACAGCCGCGCAGGCGGGATCGTCGCCGCCGGCAAAATCGTATTTTTCAAGTATTTCATGAAGAAGGACGCCCGACAGGGTTCCGGTGGGAAAATTCAGAACCGGATCAGCCTCGTCCCGATTTTCTCCCCTCTCCGGATGCAACGTTTGCGAGCATCTTTCGAGGTCATATTCAGGATAATCGTCGGCTGTTCCCGCTCCTTCCGCAAGATGGGAAAAACTGGCTACCCGCCAGGAACGATCAATGACTCCGTCAAATCGTCTGGACGAGAGATTTGTTTCAGCGGACGGAAGAGACAAAACCTGTTTTCCACAACCCTCCGGCATCGGGAGCAGTTCTATCGCCCCTTTCGAAGCTTCCGCTATTTCATGCATCCGGGCATAGACCAAATCGCCGGAAAGGGATTGATAACTCTTTTCCAGCGCAAGAACGATATCCTCGCAATTATTATCGTTCTCTCCGTGAAAAAGATACGCGGGTGCGGATGTCCCGGATTTGTTTATCCACCCCCAGACAAAGGTGCAACTGTTTATGGCCCGCGTCAGGGCTACGTAGAAAAGGCGGATTTCCTCGGCAAGGAGTTCTTTTCGGGCTTGCCGCAGGTGAACGGCATATTCGTCAGATCCGAGGTCGCAGACCGGCACTCTGTCAAACCCATGATAGAAAAGCGGAGCGCCCGGCTCCCTGAATCCCCCCCAGAGAAAAGGGCAGAAAACAATCGGGTATTGCAGACCTTTGCTTTTGTGGATCGTCACAATCACCACTGCGGCGCTGTCGGTTTCCAGGCGGAGCTGGTGTTCTTCGCCTGCCGGATCGTCGATTTTTCGGGCAAGCCAGCGAAGCAGGACATCAATTGCCTTATTTTTTCCCGACCACTCTTTTTGCAGCGCCTCGGCCAGATGCAGGGTGTTTGTCAAACGACGCTCTCCATCGGCAAAGGAAAGCAGCCTTTCCCTGACTCCCTCCCGATCGATAAACAACCTGATCATCCTCAACAGCCCGGTTTTTTTTGAAAGTTCCCGATACCGCAGGAATTTTTCCTGCCACTCCTGCCATTTCACTTCATCCGTCTTCAGGGCGTTGAGCATCGAAAGGTCGCAGCCGATCATGTCGGTCGCCAGCGCAGCCAACATAAGATCATGACGATCGGGAAAAGCGACTGCCAGTAGAAAACGCTCCATTTCCAAAGCCTCATGCGAGGAAAAAAGGCTTTCCGAACTATGCAGAACGGCCGGGATATTTAACTCGGCAAGGGCACTCCTGCACAAAGCGGCCTCGGAGTTCGTACGAACAAGAATCGCTATATCACGAGGCTGTACCGCTGTTTTTCCGATTGTCGCATTTCCCTCTCTTCCGGCAAGAATGATTTTCTCGATTTCAGCGGCGACCGCCTTGGCAATCCGGGGTCGAACCATGCCCCGAGAAAGGGGTTTTTCTCCCCTGTAATCTATGAACCAACACCTCATCTTTTGATTACATGTACCATTAATCATTAATTCATTATCAAATGTATCCCTTCCCGGAGAAGCATCGCGATACGCTATCTCCGGAAAAACGAACGGCGCCCTCCGCACGGAAAAAAGCGTGTTTACCGCCTTGATCAAAATGGGATCGGAGCGCCAGTTGGCGGTCAGGGTATAGACAAAATCCACTTCCACTCCCGCCGTCAAATAGGCAAAAATATCCGCGCCGCGAAAGCTGTAAATCGCCTGTTTGGGATCGCCAATCAGAAAAAGAACGTTTCCCGGATTTCGAAATACCTCTGAAAATATGGCGTATTGAACCGGATCCGTATCCTGAAACTCGTCAATCAAAGCTGCCTTGTACTGCCTGCGGAGCGCCGCCGTTAAATCTTTCCCCCCATTTCGCAAAAGGGCATGCCGCAGACGGAGCAGCAGATCGTCGAAATACTGAACATTGCGCGCCTGTTTTTTCAGCGGCAGTTCTTTTGCCAGCGTCAGCAGCAGCTCCTTCTTCAGATAGCGAAGACGCGCTTCCAAAAGCTCCTTCAACTGTCCGGAAGACAGGAATATTTGCTGACATAGTTCAAAGAAGGGGTGATGCGGGGGGGTTGTCCCCTTGCGGGCGGCCGCTGATATGAAAGCGGCGGAAAATTTCTTGAAAAAATCGCCCGGAAAAAGCGACGGCCTCTCCTGAAAAAGAAATATGTCCATTTCCGTGATCAGGTTTGCTGTCCTTTCGCCATAGATATTTTTTTTCAAAGCCGGGTCCGAAAGAATTCTTGCCGCCTCTGCGCGGAAGGACGGCCACCGCTCGCGCAGATCGGAAAGGCATTTTTTCAACTCGGAGACTATCGCGTCCTGCCTTTCCTGAGCGGGCGGGTCCATTTCCGGAAGTATGCGCAGTTCTTCGGAAACGTGACTGCTTCGGGAAAATCGGAGCAGGCTGCCCGGATCAAGCTTGAGATTGAGCGCATAGGCTGCCAATTCCGGGGATGTATCGTAGAAATTTTTTCTCCAGAAATCATCGACCACCTCCTCCCTGAATACCCGGTCGTCGGTGATCAGCTCCGTCTCAAAAAACTCGCCGCTCTCGAAAGCATTTTCCTGCAATATCCGCCGGCAAAAACCGTGGATCGTATGAATTGCCGATTCGTCAAAATCGGCAAGCGCCCTGGTCAGCCGTTCAATCGCTATTGTGCGATCTTCGGCTTTTGATAATTTTCGGGAAAGTCCGGCAAGAAAAGGGTCAGTTTCCGCATCGTTTTTCAGCATCCTGAGCGCAGCGCCGATGACCTTGCGGATCCTCTCGGTAAGTTCGTTCGTGGCCGCAACGGTGTAGGTAACGACCAGAATTTCTTTTACAGACAATCCCGCTTCGAGCAGAAGCCGCAGGTAGACCCCTGTTATTGCGTGAGTCTTGCCTGTTCCCGCGCCTGCCTCGATAAGATTGACACCCTGAAGGGGGGCATTTAGAGTGTCAAACTCACCCTGAAAAAACGGCCTTTTGCCGTCCCCTTTCCCGTTCATCTTTCCCATCTCTTTTTACAGGCAAGAAGCGGCGGGAAAACAATTTGCACCGTCTTCTGGAAAGAACCATCCTCGAACGGCGGTTGATCGCCAAAACATCGCTGAAAATAGAAATCATTCATTTCGCCATAGGCATGTTCATCGTCGCTCCATGTCGCCATCGCCCGCTTCCGGGCCTCATCTTCGCTTTTTCCTCCCAACACGGCTTCGGCATATCGCAGAGACGTTTCCGGGAAAAAGGGGAGCGGGCGGCAAAGGCCGCTGGCATAGAGATCGAGGAGTTCGCCGAGTGCGGACTCCGCATTTTCGGGCGGTAAAAAGACCCATCCTTCCTCCCTACCGAAAAGCAGCGCCGGGGAAGAAAACCCTCGTCCCCCCACAGTGGCAAGCAGCAGTTCAATCCATATTCCAAGGGAATCGCGGGCGCGGATTTTACCAAATCTGTACCTCAGGATGCCCGATTCGGCCAGATATCTTATCCTTCCGGAAATACGGAAACCTGCAATCGGCAGATCAATGTCGACAACTTTCTCCCTGCCCCAGTCGGGGAGCCTTTTCAGGAATTCGGCAAAACAGCTCACCTCGCCGGCCAGAGATTCATATTCACACAAACCGACGGTTCCGTGAGGAAGCCTGCCTGAAGCCGTCAATGGCGGATAAAGTTCCTGCAGGTCCCCACCGTTAACGGCATGAACCAGCATCATTTCCGCCGTCTCGAAACCCGCCCGCCCGCCAATCCGGAAGAGCTCTTTTTCGGGGAGGATTTCATGGTAGTTGTCGTAGGAAAGCCCGACCCTTTTCTTCAGCAGGTATCGCGAGGGATTGCTGAAAAATGACTGCAAATTTTCAATGCTGACTTCGTGCCAGCCCTCCTCCGGCTCGGGAAGCGGGTCGGCAAAAAATATCTTTTTTAAACGACGCGCCTGAATAAGTTCCTTCGCTGCGCTCAGGTTTTCCGGCGAATAGCTGAAAAGCTCCGATGCTTTGGAAAAATATTCAGGATTAAATGCCTGCAAGCGGTGGACTGTAACCAATTGCTCCCGCAGTTTTCCGTCTTCAGCGATGAATCCCTCCTCCAGAGAGTCGAGCAGTTCAGCCACCACGCCTGAAGGAGGAATAATATTGTTGTCTTTGCTGCTTAGGCCTGTATAACTTATGTAGAATGTTTCGCGGGCGGACAGCAGCGCTTCCAAGAACAGATAACGATCCTCGTCCCTTTGCGAGGGATCTCCCGGTCGCGGTTTCCGGGCCATCAGATCGAAATCAACCTGAACAGAACGTCGGGGATAATCGCCATTGTTCATCCCGAGCAGGCAGAGAACGCGAAAAGGAATGCTCCGCATCGGAAGCATCGAACAGAATGTGACCCCGCTTTGCATATATCCATACGGCCTGATCGTTTTCTGAAGGTATCTCTGCAAAAGAGAGACAGCAGTCAAATAATCAACCTCGTCGGCGAACCCGAAACTGTTTTCAATTTCTCCTATTTTTTCGATTTGTTTGCGCAAAAGACGGAAACCTTCATCATCATCCGGCTCGCCTGACGATTCAAAAAGGAGAGCGATCATCGTCAGGAAAAAAGACGCCCATCCCCTCAGGGAACGGGACGCGAAAAGAGTATTCCGAAGCGAAATTATCGTTTCGACAAAGGAAATAAATTTCCCCAGTATTTCCTGATCGTTTCCCTCGATATCTCCGTACGGCGCAATTCCCGCAAACATTCCAGCATCGCTGGGCAGCGCGCACCCCAATAGCATGCGTTCCAGTCCCATTTGCCAGGTGTTTTCGCCGGTGGCCGGAAGACCGGATTTTTTGCGGTCGAGAGCGTCCGTCCCCCAGCGGATTCCTGATTCGACAGCCCATCTGCGCATCAGCTCAACCTCTTTCTCTCCCACTTTCAAGCGCCTCCGCACGTGTTCGAAATCGAAAAGGGCCATAACATCCGCAAGAACAAGCCGGCCCTTCAGAAGCTCCAAAGCGGCGAACAGCGCCTGAACAACAATGTTCTCCTGCATCAGTCCCCGATCAGCAATAGTGAAAGGAATCGCTTTCCCTCCAAAAACCGCCTCAATAAACGCCCCGTATTCTTCGATTCGGGGCGTCATGACAACGACATCCTTCGGCATTAGCCCAGGATCCAGGGAAAACATTTCAAGGAGCTGATCGTAAAGAACTTCAACTTCCCTCAGGGGACTGTGGCAGGAATGAACCTGGATTGATTTGTCGCCGGAGGCTACTGGAACAACGGGGGTATCGACGCCGCGATTGCGCAGATTCAGGATATCCGACTGGACGATCTCTAAAAGCATATTCCCCGGAGGCTCAAAAAATTCATCCGTTACATCAGCGGAAATCTGGAGAAGATGCGCGTAAAAATCACGACCGCAACGCCCGAAGGAGGCAAGCAGTTTGTTACCCTGCTGCAGGTAGAGATCCTCCCTGGTTGCGGTCTTCCAGGATGTTTTTTCCTGCACCCGCCTTACCGTTATCCCGATCTCCCGTTCCGACTGGATATCACTCCAGAACTCCCGACTGGGATTCAAAAAGAAACCATTTATCAGCGTGAACCGGGAGAGCAGTCTGAATATGTCCAGGTAGAGGGGGGGGAGCTGGGATATGCCGAATATCGAAATTCTTTCAGGAAGAACAGCGTTTATCGTCGCCTGGGTTAGTTGTTGACTGGCAAGGGCGGCGCGCAGGCCACCGATATGCTCCGACACGCAGGAAGCGCGTACTTTTCGCCACAGATCTGCCTGCCACTGGTGTTCGCCGATAGTGTTTTCGCCCTTTTCCCATGCAGCAATTGTCTCCGGACGATAGACCAGATAGCGGTCATAAACATCTGCCAGTATTGAAGAAAGCTGGTATGTCTTTAAGTCGGAGGGATCTTCGGCAAGGTAGTTCCTGATCTTGAGATAGAGAGAATCAGTCAGACAGGCCGGCAGAACCTGCACAATCCGCCAAGTCAGGATATCGGGTTCGTATTCGTCGCCGATCGAAATTCCGGCAAGCCTTACCCCACTTTCGCAAATAAAAGAGCGGGGGAAAGGAAAACGAACATTCGCGCAGACCCCATCCGCCTCTGCCAGGCGCATCGAAAGCCAGTGCTGCATTCCCTTGTTCTGAACGATGATAATCTCGCTCTGGAGGGGATTGGCAAGGGGAGAGCGCATCACATCCGCGAGCTTTTCTGCAAGGGTTTCAAGCCTGTTCCCCCAAAAAATGTTGAAACCGCTCATCAATGTCTACCCCAATGCAAAAAACTGCAGCCTGTCCCCTTGGCTAAAACTTTTCCTTTATCAACATGGTTGTCGGATCGAGCAGCGCCGATTCGCCTGCAGCGCCACTTCCGCGCAAAACCCTTATATGGACATCGGCATTTTCATGTCTAAGCTCCAGGATAATATCAAACAACCCGGCAAAAGGGGCAAAAGAGGAAGGGAAGCCATCCTCTCCGACGGGCTCTTCATGGCGGTGGGTCTGAACGGTGAACCATGCCTGTATCCCGCGCCTTTCCGCAAGATTCTTGAGTTCCTTGATGTCTGAAATTCTTGAGTCCTCAAAGTTCATGCCATCAATGATCATGATGGAAGGCGAAAATATTCCCTGTTCGGAGAGGTCGTCCAGTCGTTCCTCGAATTTGGGGACGCTGAACCCCTCGACACGGAAGGTCATGATAAAGCGATTGGGCAGCAGAGACTCTAAAAAAGCGGCCTTGTTGACCCTTTCATCCCCGGCGGCGAGGAGGCGAAAAAGCTCATCATACCAGATGTTCACCTTGTCAACGGGTTCGTTGAGGCTTATATGGAGAACCTTGTTTTCCCGGAGCAACCCGCTTAAGGCCAGTTGCACAAGAAAGGCCGTTTTGCCTACCCCGGCACGGGCCAGAACCGCCCCGAAACCGCCTTTGGGGAGGATTTCTTCCGACTCGAAACCGAGTTGCCGCATGGTGTTGCGAAGGATCATTTCCTGTTTAATCATGGCGTGACTCCTGTCTTTGAATTCAATAATGCGTTATGCCTGTTGTTATTATCAGCTACCGAATCCCCTGACTTCATGCCTCGCTTTTTTTCTTCTGAGCAAATTCCTCGGCAAGCTTTTCCGCAACGGACTGCGGAACCTGCCGGTATATCGAGAATTCCATTGTAAACTGCGCCTTCCCCTGCGTGGAAGACCGCAGCACCGTGGAGAACCCGAACATTTCGGAAAGCGGCACCTGGGATTCAACCACCGTCATTACCCCTTCATCCTGTGCGCCGACAATCATCCCGCGCCGCTGATTGAGCAGACCCATAACGGCCCCCTGAAACTCGGTCGGCGTTTCGACGACAACCTTCATGATCGGTTCCTGAATGACCGCCTTGGCTTTGGCATATCCCTCGCGGAAGGCGCCCCGGGCAGCCGCCTGAAAAGCCATTTCCGATGAATCGACAGCATGGTAGGCGCCGTCATTTATTACAACCCTTACCCCGGTTACCGGAAACTCCATCTTCGGTCCTTTGGCCATCGAAAGCTGGAAACCCTTCTCACAGGCGGGGATAAAATTGGTCGGGATCAAGCCGCCCTTGATCTGGTTGTCGAAGATAAAATCCTCGTCGCCCTCGGTGATCGGCTCCATGTAGCCGGCCACGCGCCCGTACTGGCCGGAACCGCCGGTCTGTTTCTTGTGTGTGTAATTGAATTCACCCCGCTGGGTTATTGTCTCGCGATAGGCAACACGCGGCTTGCTTGTCTCCACCTCCGCGTTATACTCCCTTTTCATCCGCTCGACATATATCTCCAGATGGAGTTCTCCCATCCCTTCGATTATGGTCTCCAGCGTCTCTTCGTCCACGTGGGTATGAAACGTCGGGTCTTCCTTGGTAAAGCGGTTCAAGGCTTTGGACATGTTGATCTGCGCCTTGTTGTCCTTCGGGACAATGGCCAGAGAAATAACCGGTTTGGGAACAAACATGGAAGTCATTGTCAGATTGATTCCGGGAGAAACAAACGTGTCCCCTGAGGAACACTCGATTCCAAAAAGCGCCCCGATAGCCCCGGCCGAAACGGATTCCATGTCTTCCATCTGATCGGCATGCATCCGCACAACCCGCCCGATCTTGCTCTTTTTGCCGGTTCGCGTGTTGACGATTGTGGCGCCCTTTTCCAGAATTCCCTGATAAACGCGGATATAGGTAAGCTGTCCATAAGCCCCCTCCTCCAACTTAAAAGCCAGTGCGACGATCGGTTTTGATGTATCGGATTCAAGGATGACCGGCGCCTCATCATTATTCAGATCAAGGGCGGTGTTAACTACCTCGTCAGGAGAAGGCAGATAGCGGAGAACCGCGTCGAGCATCGGCTGAACCCCCTTGTTTTTGTATGCGGAACCCATGAAAACAGGGGTCATCTTTCTCGCCAGGGCGCCCCTGCGAACGGCTTTGGCAATCATCTCCTCGGAAATTTCCGCCTCTTCGAGAATCGCCTCGGTAAGTTCATCGGAGAAAAGCGAAGCGGCGTCGATCAATTCTTCACGCTTGCTGCGGGCGGCCTCCAGAAGTTCAGAAGGGATATCCTCCATCCGCACAATCTCGCCGTTCGGTCCGTCAAAATAAAACGCCTTCATTGAAAGCAGGTCGACAACTCCCTGAAAATCCGCTTCCAGCCCGATCGGTATCTGCATTGCCACCGCGTTGTGGCCGAGTTTGGAACGAAGCTGGGAGACAACCCGCTCCGGATTGGCGCCGCTGCGGTCGCACTTGTTGATGAAGGCAATGCACGGGACATTGTATCTCTTCATCTGCATGTCAACCGTAATGGACTGGGACTGAACGCCGCCGACCGAACAGAGCACCAGCACCGCGCCGTCGAGGACGCGCAGCGACCGTTCCACTTCAATGGTAAAATCGACATGCCCCGGCGTGTCGATGATGTTTATCTCGTAATCCTGCCACTGACAGAAGGTGGCCGCCGAGGCGATGGTTATGCCCCGTTCCTTCTCCAGCTCCATTGAGTCCATGGTGGCGCCGACGCCATCCTTGCCCTTGACGTCGTGAATGGCATGAATTCTTTTTGTGTAAAAGAGAATCCGCTCCGTCAGCGTCGTTTTTCCAGAATCAATATGCGCGCTAATCCCGATGTTTCTAACCTTTTCTATCATGGTGCCCATAACACTTCCTCTATCAATGATCGGTACCTAAACCGTTTGCTGCGTATTAAATTATATTTAACCTGAAACGTAATCTGGGGCTCTACATCACGTCTTGTCGTGGAGAATTTCCCGCAGGGCCTCACATAGAAGCGTTACATTTTCCCTGCGACTGGAGAAACCCATAAGGCCGACCCGCCATATTTTGCCTTTCAGAGGACCGAAACCACCTGCTATATCGATATTATAGGAATCACGAAGTTTTGTCCGGACAGCGGCATCGTCAACCCCTTCGGGGACAAGAATCGTAGTCAGCGAGGGAAGCCGGTTTTCTTTTTTGACAAGACACTTCACGCCAAGATTGTCCATCTTCGCAAAGAGATACTCGGCGATCCTCCGGTGACGCGCCCAGCGATGTTCCAGACCTTCTTCCAGCACCAGCCTCAACCCCTCGCGAAATCCGTAGTGGAGAGTGGTCGAAGGGGTGTGATGGTAAACCCGCTCCTTGTTCCAGTATTTTTCAATTTTCGTCAAATCGAGGTACCAGTTGGGCACAGAGGTTTTCCGGCCATGCAGAACTGCGGCGGCCCTGTCGCTTACGGTAAAAGGGGAAAGGCCCGGAGGACAGCCAAGACACTTCTGGGAGGCGCTGAAAGCAATATCGATCTCCCATTCGTCAATGGAAAGGGGAACCCCGCTCAGGGATGTCACGCAATCGACAAGGAAAAGCGCCCCCTGCCGATGGGCTATCCCGCCGATTTCCGGGAGCGGCTGCAGGGCGCCTGTCGAGGTCTCCGCATGAATCAAAGCCAGTATTTTGACCTTGCCGTTTTCGTTAAGCGCTCTCTCGACCTCTTCCGGCGTGAATACTTCGCCCCACGGTTTTTCGATTCGTGTCACGTTGGCGCCGTAGAGTTTCGCCATTTCGCACATCCGGTCGCTGAAATAGCCATTGCAGAGAATAACGACATTATCGCCCGGCTCAACAAAATTGCAGAACGCGGTTTCCATGCCGGCGCTTCCCGTGCCCGTCATCGGAAAAGTCAGGGCGTTTTCGGTCTGAAAAACCTTCCGGAGCAATATCTGCTCTTCATCCATCAGGGCCAGCCAGGCCGGATCGAGATAGCCGACAAGAGGGGCGCCCATCGTTCGCAATACTCGGGGATGAACCGCACTGGGACCGGGGCCGAGAAGCAAACGATGCGGAACATTCAAGTCGCTGACAGCAAATTCCATAACATTCCTCACAAAATAGTTAGTCAAACAAAACGCCGCGGCAAATCGATTGTCGCGGCATAAACAACATCTTACGAACACGGGGGGACTACAATTTATAAGCCGGGATGTCAAGTAAAATTAGCTTAAATCAGTTGATTTTACGGACAACTGCTGACTGTCTTTTTCGATCCAACAGGTTTGGAAAAAGGTTGTTCTCAAGTTTCGATACAGCGCAGCGGCAGGAGAAGAATTACAACGCCTGAAGAATCTGTTTCAGAAAAAGTTGGGTGCGTTCCTGGACCGGTTTCCGGAAGAGTTCCTCCGGTTTGCCCTCTTCGATGATTTTCCCGTAATCCATGAAGATCACCCGGTCGGCGACCTCGCGGGCAAAACCCATCTCATGGGTAACGACGATCATCGTCATCCCCTCGCGGGCAAGGGTTTTCATGACGCCCAGCACCTCGCCGATCATCTCCGGATCGAGCGCCGAGGTCGGTTCGTCGAAGAGCATCAGCTTTGGTTTCATCGCGAGCGCCCGGGCAATCGCCACCCGCTGCTGCTGACCGCCGGAAAGTTTCAGGGGATAATTGTCCTTCTTGTCCAGAATCCCGACCTTATTCAGAAATTCCTCGGAAATGGCCGTTGCCTCGTTCCGGGAACGTTTCCGGACGATCATCTGGGCCATGTTGACGTTTTCGAGTACCGTCTTGTGGGGAAAGAGGTTAAAGGACTGGAAGACCATGCCGATCTCCTCGCGTACCTTGTTTATATCGGTATTTTTATCGCTGATATCGATATCGTCAACGATAATCCGGCCGCGGTCGAAGGTTTCAAGCTGGTTTATTGTCCGCAGCAGCGTGCTTTTTCCGGAACCGCTCGGGCCGATAATAACCGTTTTTTCCCCGTCGTAGATGTCGAGCGAAACCTGATCGAGCGCCTTGAGCGCGCCGAAATACTTTTCCAGATTGGTGATTTCGACAATTTTACGGCGCTTATCTGCCCACATTGATTCTGTCCTCCATGATGCTGATGATTTTGGATAGAAAGAGGGTAATGATCAGGTAGATCAACGCCACCATCGTGTATGTTTCGAAATAGGAAAAGGATTCGGACGCGTATTCCCTGCCGCGCCTCAAAAGGTCGGAAACGGCCAGGATGGAAACGAGCGAGGAGTCCTTCAGCAGGGCGACAAACTCGTTTCCGATCGGCGGAAGGATTGTTTTTACCGCCTGTGGAAGGATGACATGGATCATTGCCTGGGCGTGCGTCATGCCAAGGGAGCGCGCCGCCTCCATTTGCCCTTTGGATACCGCTTCTATCCCGGCCCGGAATATCTCGCCCATGTAGGCGCCGTAGCAGACCGCCATCGCGATGACGGCGCTTATGACTGCCGGCAGGTTGACGATTCGCCCCAAAGCGTAATAGATGTAGAAAAGTTGAACGAGGAGAGGAATGCCGCGGATTACCTCTACATACAGCGATGCGATTCCGTTGACCAGCCTGTTTTTGGAGATTCGGCCGAGACCGGTGAAAAGTCCGATAATCAAGGCAAGGACAATAGACTCCACCGTCACCTGAAAGGTGACAAACAGGCCGTCGGGGATGAACTGGAGAATCTCCAGATAGGGCTTGGGGCGGGTCCAGGCGAGATAGACGACAATCGCGATCGCGCCCGTAAAAGCCGTCCGCCAGGCCGTAAAAAGCCCCCTGTCCCGCCGTGTAGGGATGGCGCCCCCGTCGGAGACCTCGATCACTGCCGGAGGCGCCAAATTATTGACCGATTTTCGGTTCTTGTTTATCGGAGCCACTTCTTTTCGATAGCCTTGTTGAGTCCTTTGGATTTTACCTGCCTGATTCCCTTGTTCAGCAGCTCCAGCAACTCCTTGTTGCCCTTCTTTACGACAACACCATAGAACTCTTCCGTAAAGGGCACACCGACTATCTTGAAATTCTTCCTGTACTCGTTGCGCTGAAGGGCGTAGTTGGCGGCAACCGGAGTATCGCAGACAACAGCGGCGATTCTTCCGGCGGCCATGTCTTCGAAGGCAAGACCTATTTCGTCGTACGTCTTAAGCTCTACGCCCGCGTTTTTCTTTACCTCCATCGCGCCGGTAGTGCCGATCTGGGCGCCGACTTTTTTCCCTTTGAGATCCGCAAGCTTCTTCGTAGTCTTATCCTTTTTGGAAACCACGAGAATCTGCCCGGCATTGATGTAGGGATCGGAAAAATCCATTGTCTTCTTGCGTTCATCGGTAATTGTTACCGACGAAATGATGGCGTCATATTTCCCGGCTTCGATCCCGGCGAATATCCCGTCCCAGGCGGTATTTTTGAAAACAACCTCAAAGCCTCCCTCTTTTGCCGCCGCCTTCAAAAAGTCTATATCGAAACCGACAATGTTTTTCTGGGCGTCAACGAACTCCATCGGGGGCCAGGTCGCATCCGTTGCGACGGTGATGGTCTTTGGGGCGGCGGCAACTGCCGGGACATTTATCAGTGAAGAGACAAGCAGGGCGACGAGGACAACTGCAACAAGCGTGACACGAAAAAGTTTCATGGTATCATTCCTCCTGAACATTGATTGATCCGTCTGATATTTTCTGCATCCATTTTGATCATGACGTCATTTACGCGCCGAGGCATTAAAAAACGGCCGTAAAGAGCGGTGTGATTTACTCCCGGCAGGCAGCCGTTGTCAAGAAAAATGTCTTCATCTTTTCGTTGCTTTCATTATCGGCGCTGTATATAAGAACCCGCGCTATGATGGAGATACCCCGGCTTGTGCGGGATCATTATTGAAAGGGAAATTATGCTGACGCTGCTTAGTAAAACGGCGCTTGAAAATTATGGAAAGAAAAAGAAGAGGATTGCTGCTGATTTTCTGCTGGTGATGACGGCTTTTTTCTGGGGCGTCACCTTTGTAGTCGTGAAAGAGGCGATCAAGAGCACGGGTGTCTTTGTTTTTCTTGCCCAGCGCTTTATCCTCGCGGCAGTCATAATGACGGCAATCGCCCTGCTGCTGCGCCGTCCCTTTAAAATTGACCTGATAGCAAAGGGAGCGGTCATGGGATTCTTCCTTTTCGGCGGCTATGCGTTCCAGACGGCGGCGCTTCTCTATACATCCGCCTCCAACACCGCCTTTCTTACCGGGCTCAATGTGGTCCTGATACCGATATTGGGAATGCTCTTCCACGGTTATCACGTCAGCCGATACACGATTGCAGGGGTTTTTCTTGCCGCGCTGGGGCTCTATCTGCTTTCCACAAATGGTGGGGCTCTGCGGCCGAATTACGGTGATCTGCTTGCAGGAGTATGCGCCGCAAGCGTCGCAATGCATGTCATATATACAGGAAAATACTCGGTTTCCGGAGATGTCTATTGGCTCACGGCAATCCAGCTTGGGATCGTTGCGCTTTTGAGCGTCCTCTTTTCAGCTGTTCTCGGAGAGCGCATCCTGGTCTGGCATCGGGAGATAGCGGGGGCGCTTGCCATTACAGTTCTTTTCGCGACGGCATTCGCCTTTCTCGTACAGACGTCAATGCAGCGCTTTACCAGTCCCACCCGCACAGCCCTGATCTTCTGCCTGGAACCGGTTTTCGCCGCCCTTTACGCGTATTTCGCCATCGGCGAACGTCTTGGCGTTCCCGGATTTGTCGGGGCAGTTATGATTCTTGCCGGCATGGTACTTTCGGAAATCGAACCTCCCGCGTCATCAAAAAAATGAATCTCACGGACGCTTCATTCCCCCTTCTCCTCGGAAAATAATCGCCGGGCAGCCTCGATAAAATATGATAATCGGACAGCTATCTTCTCGCAGCGGCGACAATATCCGCTGCCCTGCCGGCACTGCCCAGCACTTCGCGATTCTTGCGCATATACATCTCGCGAAGTGCTTCGCGCGCCGGCCCGAGGTATTTACGCGGATCGAATTCGGAGGGCCTGAGTGAAAATATTTCACGGATTTTTGCGGTCATAACCAGCCTGCCGTCGGAATCTATATTGATCTTGCAGACCGCCGAACGGGCCGCCTGACGAAGCTGATCCTCGGGAATGCCTATCGAATCCTTTATTTTACCGCCATATTGATTGATCGTCGCAACGGCATCCTGCGGCACCGACGAGGAACCATGGAGGACAATCGGGAATCCGGGGATGCGCCGTTCTATCTCGTGGAGTATGTCGAGACGAATCTTGGGATTCTGCCCGGGCTTGAATTTGTAAGCGCCATGGGAGGTGCCGATCGCGATCGCCAGCGAATCAACGCCGGTGCGGGAAACAAAATCCTGAACATCCTCCGGACGGGTATAGGTGTGAGTCTCGGAGGAAACATCATCCTCCACTCCCGCCAGAATCCCGATTTCACCTTCAACCGTAATATCCTGCTGATGGGCATATTCGACAACCTTGCGGGTAAGTTCCGCATTTTCCGCATGCGGCAGATGGGAGCCATCGATCATGACCGAGGAAAAGCCTGATTCAATGCAGGAAATGCATGTTTCCAGCGAATCGCCATGATCGAGATGGAGTGCAATCGGGATCTCGCCAAGCTTCCGGTCTTTTGCCTCCCGTTTCATCATCTCAACCGCCCCCTGCGCCATGTAGCTCAAAAGTGTCCGGTCGGCGTAGTCCCTGGCCCCTTTGGAGACCTGAATGATGACGGGAGACTGGGTTTCAAGGCAGCCCATCACAATTGCCTGCAATTGCTCCATATTGTTGAAATTATAGGCGGGAACGGCAAATTCGTCCTTTACGGCCACGGCAAACATCTCTTTTGTGTTCACAAAGCCCAGGGTTTTGTAATCGATCATGACATTCCTCCTTGGTTAGTAAGAATCGGATAAAGACGGCGTTTCTCGACGGCCGCAAGAGCCGTCAACTCCAGCCTGCGCCAATATCACAGACAGCCGGTCAGGACAACATTTTTGTAAGCGATCACAGGGTATTCAAATTCAGCCTTGCGTGAACCAGGACAGACCACCGCAGGCGCTGAGGGCCGTCTTCTATTGAATATTCAGCAAAGAATTGATCATTCTCACATTATTGTGGTAGTAAAATCTACCTTTACGAGAAAAGGCAGGGGAATTTGCAAAAGGATGTCCTTGGGGCTTGAGAAGCTTTTTTCGAGAGCCGTGCAGCGGCGACATAAAACCCGATTAATGTACAGAATGAACGGAGCTGATATGAATAGGAAAAGCCTTGGCGATAGGCAAACGGAACAAAGTTTAAATAATCTTTCCGAGTTCGAAGGAGCAAAGCTTCTGGCGGGCTACGGCATTCCGACAGCGAAGGCGATGCTGGCACACGATTGGGAGGCGGTCAAATGGGCGGGAAAAACTATCGGCTATCCCGTTGTTTTGAAGCTCTCTTCCTCCGAGATAAGTCATAAAACCGAAAAAGGGGGCGTAGCGGAGATGCTGCAGGAGATAAAAGGGAACAAAATTCTTGACCGGGTCAGGGGGATGCCGGCGGTGAACAGGGAGTCGCTGATCGGCTGCCTGATGGCGGTCGGCAAAATCGGGCTGGAACGGGCAGACATCATGGCGATTGATATCAATCCGCTGATCGTCAGGCAAGGCGAACCGGTGGCGGTTGATGCGCTGGTGGTATTGCGGCAGATTTAAGGAGGGTGAAAAAATAGTGTCTCCTTCAGCTTCCCCCTTCACAACGGTTTGTCTGGTTTAACGGAACGTGGCCGGAGGTAGGCGCCCCAGTAGCTCATTCCTACAAATACACCGCCGCCGATGATATTGCCGATCGTCGCAGGAACCATGTTTTTCCATAAGAAACTTATCCAGTTGAGCGAATCAGGGTCATAGACCGCCGGAGCCGCAATCCCCGCCCAGTTGTGCAGAAATATCCCGGCCGGAATAAAGTACATATTCGCCACAACATGCTCGAAGCCAATTGCAACAAAAGCCATAATTGGAAAATAGATCGCAAATATCTTGCCCACCGTCTGGCGGGCGGCAAGCGCCATCCAGACCGCCAGGCAGACGAGCCAGTTGCAGCCGATTGCGCGGACAAGCACCTCCACGAAGGGAAGGTTTACCTTAGTGTAGGCGATACCCACGGCGGACGCGCCGAGCGCCCCGTCGCCGGTTTTCCAGAGTCCCGATAAATAAAGGATTAGGGCAAGCAGGACGGATCCCAGCAGATTGGCAAACCAGACCACCGCCCATCGCGCCGACATGGTGCCGAAGGTGATTTTTCCTGCCATTACGCTCGAAAGCATCAGATTATTTCCGGTAAAGAGTTCGGCGCCGGCGATTACCACAAGCATCAGGCCGACGCTGAAGGCCGAGCCGGCGAGAAATTTTGTAAAGCCGATCCCCATGATTTGGGGAAGATCGAAGGTCACGGTTGTGGAAAGAAGTCCTCCGAATCCGATGTATGCGCCGGCAAGGATGCCGAGCACAAACACGGTAATCCATGGCGACGTGGTCTTGCCCACTCCCACCGTCGAGGCAACGGTTTCCGCTATCGTCTGAGGCGGCTTGTCCTCCATGGTGGCAGTGGGAAACTGAACCGACTGCATGATTTTTTCGAAGCGACCGAGGGCCTTTTTTTCTTCGGTCAGTTTTCTCTGGATTGCCCCTTTGACCGTTTCGGAGATTTCCTCGGGCGTAAAAGGTTTGGGGACGTAATCCATTGCGCCCCTTTTCATCGCCTCCGCCGCCCGGCCCACCGACGGGTATCCGCTGATCATCACCACGGCCGAATCAGGGGCATGGCGGTCCAGCTCGGCGATCACGTCCATTCCATCGAAACCGGGCATTTTCCAGTCAACAAGGATAACATCAAAGGAGGAGAGGGACGCAAGGCTCAGCCCCTCCTAGGGACTTGAGGTAACCGTCACGTCGAATCCCTCGCTCGAAAATATCTTGCGGCACGATTCCAGAACAATCTTTTCGTCATCTATAACGAGCATCCTTTGCACCATTAAGCGCCTCCTTTGTGATGGCTTGCATTGAGCTTGGGCCCCTGTCGCGACCAGATTTCGGCACTGAGTCTCTTTTCCAGCCATCGTCGCTGATTCGGCGTCAACGGACCAATCTGGCTTTCGATCCAATCAATGTCGCCCGTGAGAATAGCCAGTCTTTCAGGGCGGGTCAGCTCGTATTCCTCGAGCGCATCGGAGCCGTGATAAAGCAGATCGGCAATAAAATCGCTGTCTGATGAAGCCCGTTCGAGCACCTTCAGAATCTCTTCCCTGTGGGTAACAACCTGCGCTTCGGGCTCCTGGGCCGCTGCTGTGTCGAGCGCCGCAGCGATGGCTTTGATCAATTGATCCGGGGTAAACGGTTTTTCGATATAGTCCGTTGCCCCCATTTTCATGGCCTGAACCGATGACTGGATCGAGGCATAGCCGGTAATCATGATCAACGGAAGCGAGGGCTTGGCACGTTTTACGTCCCGTAATACCCTCATGCCGCCGATATCAGGCATGCGGATATCGGTCAGCACAATGTCGTAGTTTGCCTTGACGGCAAGAGCGATTCCCTCGCGCCCGCTCAAGGTGGAATCGACTTCGTAGTCCTCGTCGGCAAGAATCTTCCGCACGCTATCGAGCACGATCTGCTCGTCATCAATCACAAGCGCCCTTTTCTTTTCCATTTTCACCCTCCTTCTTTGAAGAAATTATGCTGTTTCTCCACCGGCAGGCAGCCAGATAAAAAATCTTGTTCCCTTTCCAGGTTCGCTTTGCACCCGGATGGCGCCGCCATGTTCGTGGACGATGCCTAAAGAAACAGAGAGGCCAAGGCCGGTACCCTGTCCCACCTCTTTTGTCGTGAAGAAAGGATCGAACAATTTGTCGAGGTTTTCCGGGGGAATGCCACAACCGTTATCCGCGATGGTAATCTCTACTCCCATTTGGCGGGGCTCGCTCGCGGACAGATCGGTTGCCGTATTGATGTTGATGCTGTCCCCCGGTTCTGTCGCATCAAGGGCATTGAGAATCATATTCAACAATACGCTCTGAATTTGACTGCGGTCCAGAGTGACCTGCGGCAGGGCCTCCCCGTTATTGAAGTTTATACTAACCCCTTTGACAAGTGCCTGATTTTCCATCATTGATACAGTGGCGCTCACAAGGCGGTTTACATCGGTCGGCTCCCGGTCAAGTTTTGTTTGTCGGGAGAAATCGAGCAGACCCTTGACGATTTTACGCACCCGCTCCGTGGACTGCACAATAACCTCAAGATCAGAGCGGATATCATCCGCCAGATCCTTCCGCCGCAGCAGCATGTGCGTGTACGTCAGAACCCCGGTGAGCGGGTTGTTGATCTCGTGAGCGACGCCTGCGGCCAGTCTGCCGACGCTTGCCTGTTTTTCAGACTGTAGCAGCCGGTTTTCGCTCTCCGCGTTTCTTCGCCTGTCGCGATCCTCCAAAGATAAGACCATATTCCTGAAGGTTGTCTGCAGGACTCCAATCTCATCGCTGGATATCGGGCCGATTTCGGGATTTAGATTGCCTTCTGAAACCTCCTGACTGGCCTTTATCAAGCGGTTTACAGGTTGTGTGAGCCTGTCGGATAGAAAATACCCGAGCCCGATTGCCAGCAGCATGCCTGCGGCGGTGATGATAATGAACATGAAGAGGGCCTTGTTCCTGATATCGACATATTGTTCCTCCAGAACACCGGTGTAGAGCATGCCGACGCGGCTGCCAAAGATATCCTCAATCGGTTCATACGCGGTTATATACCAGTCGCTCACCACGAATGCCCGACCAGTCCAGCGCTCGCCCTTGATCAGGACGTGTTCCTTTACCTCCCGTGAAACCTGTGTGCCAATGGCCCGTGCACCCTTCGGAGTCAGCACATTCGTTGAAATCCTTATGTCCTTGAAAAAGATAGTGGCCGTCCCGACATTGCGCTCCTTGTAGATTTCATTTTGGAAAACCGTGTTCCTGACCGTATCGACAATTTTATCGGACCTGTTGAGAAGCGCTCCTCCGTATAGGACACCTATGATATTTCCCTTGTCGAATATCGGGAATGCGGCCACGAGCACCATCCCTGATGTCTCCACTTCCTCTTTCTGCTGGGTTTCACCGGTTACGGGAAGCCGTCTGACTCGCGCCATATCTGCAAGCTCCAGGCTATGGGCGGCAAGAAAACTTTTGCTGACGATTATCGTGCCGGATACGGACACCAGCCTGGCAAAGACAAGCTCTGCAACGGGGTTTTTCACCTCCACCGTTTCGCAGCGGACATCCCCCCTGCCGATTCTGCAGAGCATTTTTCCCTCTTTATTGACGACCCCGATAAAATCAAGATCGGCACGATTCTTGACAATTTGCAATCTCGGGATGATTTCCGTGACGTCCAATTTTTTCACGGCGGCCTGTAACGCCGGTTCCATCGAAGATACCGATATGGGACAGGCGATGCTTTTTATCCGGTTCAGGTATATTTCACGCGCAGTGTTAAGGTCTAACCGCACGCGGTTTTTTGCCTCGCCAAGGACGCTCTCGTAGAGAAGCTGGCCTCCTATCAACAGCGAAACAAACCCAACCAGAAAGACTACGGCCAGGAAACTGGCGATCAGCTTGGCTCGTGTAGAGTAAAACATAGAATATGTCCTATTTTTCTGGCGTTCCGATAAACCCCCATGCCCGTGTCGGGCACAACGAAGCATGAAAATCCAACGGTAAAATCACTGTCCCGCAGACTGCTGAAGTTTGCGGAGCCCTTCTTAAAATACAGTGAATCCGGATTAGGCGGTGTGAGTTTGGATTCGCCCCTGACAACATTATCTTGGATGCGAATTGCTGTTTACCGATAAAAAAAGTCTGTTTTGGCGCGAATCGGGGGACAAGCTGAAGACCGGAATAAAACAGGCGTGTGTCTTTCGTTTTCAAGGGCATTGGCAAGTCCCTTTCTGTCATTCGGATAGCGCCAACATCGCTCGGTATCCCTGCACATGATTATTTCGAGAGTTGAGGATAATTCGCAGCCCCGCAATCATGAGGGGAGGGAGCCGTCAATGGCGTCCCCCCTCCAATCGCCTGCCGCACCGTCTCGATCAGCTCGTCAGGGGTGAAGGGTTTGGGGAGAAAGGCGGTAGCGCCCATGCTCTTGGCCTTATCCATCGTCTCAGCTGTAGCGTAACCGCTCATTACCACCATGGGGATGAGCGCCCCATGTTCCCGAAGCAGATTCATCAGGTAAAGTCCGTCGTGTCTGGGCATCTTGATGTCAATCAGAAGGAGGGGAAAGCTTTCATTTTCAAGAAGGGCGAGGGCATCATCTACGCTCGACACTGGCACAACATCGAAACCCTCCGAGCAGAGAATCTTCCGGCAGCTGTCAAGCACAACTTTTTCGTCGTCAATAACCAGAACCTTCATATGCCACCCCACCAGTTATCGTTACCTGTTTACAGGCCTCAATGTCCGGGGCTACGGCTATAGGAACTGCCAAGAGCAGCGACAGGAAGTAAATGCACATTTCCCGGCTGACTCGCCATTCTTGAATGGCTGCTGATAGGTACAACATTTCTGTATGAAATTGCAAACCATTTTTTATACGGGTTTGCTAACTGTCAATCTTTATTGATGGCCGTCTCGCGACTGCCACCAATAAAGATTTGTGCGGATTTTCATTTCACCTGACGCGCCTGTTATGAACGCATTTCCAGAAGGGGTAGGAGGCGACACTTTGACATGCATCAATTAGGGTCCGGCTTCCCGCGTAAAAGGAGAAATTTGTCTCATTTTACCCAGAGGGTTACGGAGTCCAGGGGCGCTCGTTCTCTCTCAAATTCATTGACTGACGTCCCCGCGGCCGGGCTTCTTTGTCTCCCCGGAGGATATTCAGCGCAGTCAGCACCCTTTTCCCCACATCA